>NZ_JANQDG010000110.1:0-7282 GCF_029891665.1 Anabaenopsis sp. FSS-46
ACTATTCCCTATCCCCTATCCCCTATTCCCTATTCCCTACTCACTATTCCCTACTCACTATTCCCTGTTCCCTGTTCCCTGTTCCCTGTTCCCTTAAAACCATAATGATGATGTCCTAACCAATATGTCCGTTGCTATAAATTTCCAATTATCGAAATCCTTTCGAGAACCTCAAGAAATATGTGGGTAACGCATTAGACCTTCAGGGCAGGGTTTAATCCTTTTGACTCCCCAGAATCGCAATTGTGAAGGTAATTGAAATTACAGAAAAATTAAATCCCCCGCTGCAAAAATTCTGGACAAATTCTCAATTGATTGCACAAAGGAGCAATTATGGACTACATGGCTTATTCACATATGTTTATGGCCAACGAAGAAGCAAATGAGGATCATGTTCCTAACTTTCAGTTTGAGTGGAAAAAACTCTTCATGCCTTCTGGAGTGGTTACAGCTACAGAATATAATTTCTCCGAGAAGCAATTATACGGGCTAAATTTTCTTAAATCTTCTGCTTGGTTATTTTTAGCTGGGCTTAGTATATTTTTTGGTACAGTCAGCCACGCTCACACATCTGCAAGATCATACGTCAGTACTAACGGCAGTTGTCTGAGTGTCCGTGAACAGCCTAGCGTCAACTCTCGAATTGTAGACTGTCTTCCCAATGGTACGGAAATCAGGGATGGGCAAATTATCAATGGTTTTTCTAAGCTGTCTCGCAATAGATTTGTTTCTGCGAGATGGATTAGCAGAACACCAAATTATCGTCGTCGTAACACTCATATTACTAGTCGTGGTGTTGGTAGCTCAGTTAGTCTGAGGTTTGGATCTCGTAGTTCATCTGTGAGAGAAGTTCAAAGAGCTTTAGGTGTTCAACCTACGGGATATTATGGACCTGTCACTACTCGCGCAGTCCGACAATTTCAGGCTCGGAATAACTTACCTGTTGACGGTATTGTTGGTCCCCAAACTCGTAGGGTTTTATTTGGGAATACTTACAGAAGTTCTCAGGGGAGAGGAGTTAATCTGAGATTAGGATCTCGAGGCGCATCTGTCAGAGAAGTTCAAAGAGCTTTAGGTGTTCAACCCACGGGATATTATGGCCCGGTAACTGCTCGCGCAGTTCGGCAATTTCAGTCTCGCAATAACTTACCTATTGATGGTATGGTCGGTTCTCAAACTCGCAGGGCTTTATTGGGGCGTTAATTCAAAATAATTTTGCACAATTTCTAAGATGCGTTCGGCTGCGTGACCGTCTCCATAAGGATTGATGGCGTTGGCCATTGCGTCATAGACCTTGGGGTTACTTAGTAAGTCTGCGGCTGCTTGAACAATTTTCTGCGCTGTGGTTCCTACAAGTTTGGCTGTACCAGCAGTTACAGCCTCTGGCCTTTCTGTAGTCTCTCGCAGAACCAATACTGGTTTTCCCAGGCTTGGGGCTTCTTCTTGCAAACCACCAGAGTCAGTTAACAAGAAATGCGATCGCCCAATTGCCCCCACTAGTTCGGCATAATCTAAAGGTTCAATTAAAAAGATGCGGGGATGATTCCCTAATAGTCCTTGTAATGGTTCTCGCACTGTGGGGTTACGGTGCAATGGTAACACCAAGGCTGTATCAGGAAACTTATCTAATATCTGTAAAAATGCTTGGGCGATCGCTTGTAATGGTTCTCCCCAGTTTTCCCGCCGATGAACTGTTGCTAGCAAGGTACGATATGAATTCCAATTTAAACCCGGTACATTACAGGCGGGTTTAGTTGCAGCTACATTTAATAGTGCATCAATAACAGTGTTACCTGTGATGTGAATTGTTCCCAAAACGCCAGAACGTTGCAAGTTCTCCGCCGCCCAGGGAGTAGGCGCAAAATGTAACTGGGTGAGTTGAGAAATCAGCCGCCGATTCCCTTCTTCTGGATATGGATTCCATAACTCGTCAGTTCTTAACCCAGCTTCTACATGAGCAACGGGGATTTTTTGGTAAAATGCTGCCAAAGCAGCGGCAAAAGCTGTCGTAGTGTCTCCCTGAACTATGACTAATTCCGGCTGACTTTTGTGAAATAATTTTTCTAATCCCTGTAAGCTGCGACAAGTAATATCATTTAAGGTTTGCTGGGGCTGCATAATTTCTAAATCATCATCAGCCTTCAGGTTGAATAACTGCATCACTTGCTCTACCATCTCGCGATGCTGTCCAGTTAAAATTACCTGTAAGTCAAATTTTGGCGAATTTTGAAATACTTCAATGACAGGAGCCAGTTTAATCGCCTCCGGACGTGTACCTAAAATAATGCCAACTTTCTTTTTAATAGTCATTTTTGCAGAATATATCATTACCTGATCACTACAAACTATAGCAATCCTATATTCAAGATCGAGAAATTAAACATGAAAAAACCCGGCTTAACCGGGCAGATGCTCTGTTTGTCGAATTGATCAGAACGAACTATACCTCAATTTCACACGTTAAAGGACAAGCAGCGTATACAGAAGAGGTCTGTATTTGCTCTCCTTCTCCATGTAACCAGCTCAACCACTTGACTTGATTGGGGTGTACACCTTTAACAGTCAACACGCCAGCAGCGATCATTACTCCCAGGACGTTCAACATAATTAAACCGCCTGATACCAGCAAAACCGCACTAACAGGCATTACAGATTGCAAGACAATTGACAATAAGCATCCGACCGTAGCCATTAAAAAGACTAATGGAAAACCGACAACCAACAAGCATACTGCCAATGTGAACGTCCAAATCAAAAAACTTTTGATCATCAAGGAGTAGGTCTTTCCTAGATTAGAGCCTTTAGCCGAAACCATGACTTTTCCTCCCAAAAATATACAGCAAGGTTTTCATTTCAGTCATATATCGTTTTTAACGACTTAACTGAATTGTTCAATTGAAGTTTAAGTATATAGAATGCTTTTCATAAGATGAGCATTTATTTACTAAACTTTACACTTCATTTTTGATAAAGATGAGTGTAAGCTCAATTTCCCTCGTGATTTGCCACCTAGTTTCTGGCCTCTATCTTCGGGAATACTTCAGAATATGACTTGGCTATGCCAGTTTTTTCCCAGTTTTAAATTCAGTCTTACTTAACATTTCTTATCAAGGTTACTACTAATTCTCATAATTCTCATAAAAGACTGAAAAGCTCCTCAGTGTTGCCGGCTGCAAACGCAACCGGCAAATCTAACGTGGATTTAGCTAAATATTATTGAGTATTGAAAATAACTAAAAAAGCGATAGATTATACGGTATTTTGTGCAGCAGCTATATATGAGCCAAAAAATCAGAAAAATATATAAAATGACTGGGGGTTATTGCTTTTGATCAAGTCACATGGTTTCTGTGGGGATAACTTTAGGTAGAATACAGGGTAAAAACAATCTTGTAAGTTTTGTTCTCCCTCAACCCTGTAACTAAATTGATCACTGATAAACTATCAAAACCGCAATTGTTTAAAGGTATTGCCCTTTTTACACCAGGAGGGGATTTAATTTACTGCATCGACCCTAACAAGCAGGGGCGATGGCATTTACATTTATGTGCGGCTTTGCAGGAAATCTTGGACTTACCAGAACCGCCACATTTTTTAGTGCCTTGCTATACTGCAACTATTGACCAGTGGTTAGATCCACATACTCACCAAGTCAGAACATTTGCTGAAGCCTATCCATCTGTTATGCGACATCAGGCTCTACTGAATGCCATTTTTGGCACGGATTTAGTTTGGCAAACAGCACCTTGGCAAGAGGGATTGTGCGATCATATGGTCTTAGCAACTTATCGCTCCACCTTTCCCCAACTTTGGCAAGACCATGATTTAATAGTCAATTTGGACTCCTCCCAAGCTCAAGTACAGTCTGATATACCTATGAACCTTACACAAAGCTTACAGTTACAAGCAGAATGTTATGTTTTGCGGCTGTTTGTGGCTGGACATAGTTTGAACACACAACGCATTCTTCAGAATCTCCATGGACTTTTGGAGCGATCGCTGGGGTATCCTTACACCATGAAAGTGATTGATGTTTTAACCAATCCAGAACAGGCGGAAATTGATCAAGTTTCTGCCACACCCACTCTGGTTAAGGTTTGGCCGCAACCAATTCGGCGCATTGTTGGGGATATAGATAATGTAGACAAACTGTTACAGATGTTAGGCGCTACAGATAAACAATATTAACACTAAAAAAACATTTTCACTCATCTAACTAAAAGAGGACATCCCGACCGTCGAAAGAGCCACATCTGGAGTGGAGACAGCAAAGAGTTTATTTGTCAGGGTGGGTTAACAGGTATGGTATAATTGATTGTTAAGCAGCATATTAGTCAACTCGCCTCCACTGCTAGAATCAACGATGAATGTGTGTTGACACAGGGGAGTGTGAATATCTGGTGTTTTTCAGGAAGCACCAAGTAGATAACTACGCCACGAGCAGAAAGATAGAAATAATTCCCAGGGATTAAATTGATGCAGCAAACTGTAGATTGGTGTCCAGTTAATCAGGGTCAAGTTGTTTCCGTTCGCGGGAGTATTATTGATATTCTATTTTCTCAACAGCTTCCCGATGTTTATACCCAGTTGTTAGCGGGGGAAAATTACAGCGTGGTCATAGAGGTGATGAGTCACATTGACGATCAGACCGTGCGCGGAATTGCTTTGACACCAACATCAGGTTTAGCCCGGGGTTCTTTGGTAACCAATACGGGACATCCCCTACAGGTTCCAGTGGGAAAACGACTGCTGGGGAGAGTGTTCAATGTCTTTGGCCAGACAATTGATCGCAAACAAGAGATATCCGGCGGAGAATGGCGATCGCTTCATCAGTCCCCTGTACCCCTAATTGAGCAGTCAACAAATTCAGAAATTTTGGAAACTGGGATTAAAGCTATTGATATTCTCGCACCTTTAGAACGAGGTGGGAAGGCAGGATTATTTGGCGGTGCAGGTGTGGGTAAAACTGTCTTGATTACTGAGATGATTCACAACATAGTCAGGGAGTATCACGGAATTAGTCTGTTTTGTGGAATTGGTGAACGAAGCAGGGAAGCAGAAGAACTCTATCGAGAGATGCAAGAGGCTGGGGTATTAGAGAATACTGTCATGATTTTTGGTCAGATGAATGAACCCCCCGGGGCGAGATTTCGTGTAGGACAAGCAGCGCTGACCATGGCTGAATATTTCCGCGATGATCTTAAACAAGATGTGTTCTTATTGATTGATAATATTTTTCGGTTTATCCAAGCGGGACAAGAAGTTTCCGGTTTAATGGGGCGCATCCCCTCCCGGGTTGGTTACCAACCCACCCTAGAAACAGAACTAGCTCAATTACAAGAACGCATCGCCAACACCCCCAGCGCCGCCATTACCTCCGTACAAGCTGTATATGTTCCCGCAGATGATTTTACTGACCCCGCAGCAGTGCACACCTTTGGTCATTTATCAGCATCACTTGTGCTGTCTCGTAAACGTGCTAGTGAGGGATTTTATCCAGCAGTTGACCCCTTAAAGTCCAACTCGAAAATGCTGACACCGCCAATAGTGGGAAACCACCACTACCAGATAGCTCAAGCTGTGAGACAAACCTTAGCAAACTACGAAGACCTTAAAGATATTATCGCCATTTTAGGCATAGAAGAACTTTCAGCTAGTGATCGCCAAACAGTCAACCGCGCCAGACGACTAGAAAGATTTTTAACTCAACCTTTCTTCAGTACAGAACAGTTTACAGGGAAACAAGGCAAACTAGTCAGTTTAGAAGCTGCACTTGCAGGATGCGATCGCATTCTCAATGATGAATTTTATGATCATCCAGAGCGCTCACTTTACATGATTGGTACAGTTGATGAATTAAGAAATAATTAATAATTAATTATTTCTTAACTAACTTGTTATCTACTCTGGCTTTGTGTACTTAGTGGTTTATTATCCCATATAATAAGTATGAAAATAAAAATCCTCCTCCCTACACAGATTCTTTTAGAAGAACCAGCAGCCAAAATCAACGCCGAAGCTGAAAACGGCGCTTTTGGCATACTACCAAATCATATAGACTTTGTAACTGCCCTAGTCCCCAGTATATTATCCTTTGTAACACCACAAGGGCAAGAAAATTTTCTGGCTGTAGATCAAGGAATTTTAGTCAAATGTGGTAACCAAGTCCTGATATCAACTAGACAAGCCATCAGAGGTAATAATTTAGAAACATTACAACAAACAGTAGAAACAGAATTTAAAAAATTGAATGAAAAACAAAAAATGGCGCGTTCCGCCGCAGCTAAATTAGAAATTAGTTTTATGCGTGGTCTTGTAAAAGTAGGAAGTGCAAACAGTGAAGCACCCACATAAATCATTACCAAAAAAACGCCATAAATCAGACAGAGAATTTCAACAGCAGATTAAAATAAAATTAGCCCGGAAGCTGGCAGCGCAAAGACAAAAAGACGAAAGTATATGGTTTAATCTAGGTATGATCGGTCTTGTGGGATGGTCGATCACCATTCCCACATTACTTGGTATTGCCCTAGGCATTTGGATTGATAAAACATGGACTAGCCAATACTCCTGGACATTAATGATGCTATTTATAGGGCTGATACTCGGCTGTCTCAACGCCTGGTTCTGGGTACAACAGGAAAGCACAAATCAATAGAGATAGAAAAAAATTAACTAACATCATGAACAATATTTTATATCTATTCATCGCCTTACCATTGGGATTTACCTTGGGAATTTTCTATTTTGTGAGTTTATGGTTAACCGTAAGACAAATACCCACAACCCAATGGCCATTTCGGTTAATTGTCGGTAGTTTATTTGGTCGCCTCAGTATCACTATACTCGGATTATATCTGATTATGGATGGAAACTGGCAACGAGTCCTAATTGCCCTATTAGGGTTCTTACTCTCACGTATCATCTTCATGCATTTTTGGCAACAAAAACAGGAATCTAACTATGGAAATTAGTCCTGATAATCTAATTTTTTGGCAGTGGAAATTCATCAAGATTAATGCCACCATTGCATTTACTTGGCTGGTAATGATTCTCTTAGTTGTGGTATCTTGGATGATCACTCGTAACCTAAAAGTGAAACCACCAATTTCACCTTGGCAAAACTGCCTAGAAATAATTATATAGGACTTACGCATTGACAGAATAACAAAATAGTGCATTGATAAATAAGGGTCGTCTAGTAATGGGTATGGGAGAATGAGAGAAATTACTAAACCCTCGACAGCACAATGCAATCTAGACATCTACACCTTATTTTTGC
>NZ_JANQDG010000111.1:0-201280 GCF_029891665.1 Anabaenopsis sp. FSS-46
TCTTGTGCGTAAGTGTTCAAGTTGTCGTTGCAAATAGTCTTGCTGGGAATGAGTCGATACTCGTCCGTAGCAAATAGTTGTAATTGTCCGGGGTATTCCGCCGATTTTTTCGACTTCTTCGAGGATGAACCGCCTTTGACCTCCTGGTGTACGGATTGCTTTAAGCTTGCCTTCGTTTTCCCATCTCCTGAGACTGGAGACATGGACACCAAGGATTTTAGCTGCTTCCTTGGGAGTGACATGCTGCATCAATATCTCATTAAATCAACTACTTTTAGTCTAGCGTGATTTAGTAATATTTTCTCGTTTTAAGCAAATAATTTACAATTAGTTACACGTCCTCTGTCTGTACTACTTTTTCTTTTCTGATATCTCTAGACAGCGTTGCAGAAACCTGCGGGGGATTTCCCAATTTTGTCCCCAGTGTACATGAATATAAGATGCGTGCAGATTTCTCAGATGTAGCCCACACAAGCTGTCGATATTACCATCAGTTCCCAGATGTTGACTGTTGTGTTCTACTTCCAAGCCATCACCATCGTAGGGATAAATTTTAAATAAACTTTGCTCAGGTTTAGGGTTTAACTCAGAACGATGGAATTCATGACCGTAAATGCTTGTACCTGCTGATACTAATAGGTTATCTTGTGAGGCTACCGCTCGACGATACCCTAAAGTTAAATTTTTGCCCATAATAGCAGATGTGGGTAAGACCCCCGCCATCTGCCAAGGTTTACCCTCAAAGTCGATAATTTCTTTACATAAATACATTAATCCCCCACACTCGGCTATGGTGGGTACTCCTGCTAAAATTGCTGTTTTAACCGCATTACGCACAGAAATGTTGGCTGCTAAACCCTCAGCGAAAACCTCCGGGAAACCCCCGCCAAAATACATTCCTTGTATATCAGGAGGTAGTTGGGTATCTGTTAGAGGACTCCAGAAAACGACTTCAGCACCTAGATTTTGCAGTAAATCGAGATTATCTTGATAGTAGAAATTAAAAGCGCGATCGCGCGCTACTGCAATTTTGAGAGGATAACCGTAGGAATGTGGGAATAATTCTCCTCCCCCTTCTCCCTTAAAGTCTAGAGACGTTCCGTCGGAAGGTCTGTACCCGTCTGTGTCCCCCTTGGGATTCTCCAACAATGGTAATAAATATTGCCAGTCAAAACAGGTATCGCCTAAATCAGCCAGAACATTAACAACAGCTTCCAATTTCGGAAGTTCTGCTGTAGGCACTAAACCTAAATGACGATCGGGTATAGTGATATTATCCTGACGACGCAGTACACCCACTATAGGTAATTGTAATACTGCTAGAGAGTCTTTAAGTAGAGATAAATGGCGATCGCTCCCGACGCGATTTAAGACCACCCCAGCAATTTTTATTCTCGGATCTAAAGAACAATAACCGTGAGCGATCGCAGCCACAGAGCCAGATAAACGGCTACAATCAATTACTAACAGTATAGGTAAATCTAGCAGTCTGGTAATATGTGCTGTACTAGCAAAATCTGTACTCAAGGAAGGTTTTTCCCCCCCTGTTACCCCCTTGACTCCATCAAATAGACCCATCACCCCTTCCACCAGGGAATATTGACACTCCTGACTGTGATCAACAAAACACCTTTTAAGGTAAGCCTCCGAAGTTAGTACCGGGTCTAAGTTGCGACAAGGACGACCAGTAACATAAGCGTGAAACATAGGGTCAATGTAATCTGGACCCACCTTAAAAGACTGTATAGATACACCACGACGGCGTAAAGATGCCAAAAGAGCCAGGGTAACCGTTGTCTTACCCACTCCACTCCGTTCTCCTGCGACAACTAAAGCCATAGACTGGCAATCATCAAAAATATTAACTGCACCATAGTAATTATGACATAAGAAAAAGGATAGCCATAGCAATCGGGTGGTGCTACGCTATCCTGTAGAAACGTTCCGTCGGAACGTCTCTACTAAAGAAACTTGCATCTGCTAGAGAATACTTTTCAACTGTTTAAAAGCAGAATCTCGGCTACAACAGCCAAACTTTCCTCAAAAAGTAACTCCCGACCCCAACGCTGCACCTGCTGACTTAACAAAGACTCTGCCTTTTGTTCAGAAAGGGAGCCGACCTGTTGAAACATACCAGCAGACTGAGCCCCCCCGTGGGTTTCCATGCGCATACAACCGCCAGTTTCTGTACAAATAACGGTACCACAGTCCGCTTGGGGATTTGTGGAGCTTAGACGTAGAGCAATTAAATCACCCACAACATCACCTACATCAGCAACTGGAACCCCGGCTAATTCCGCTTCTATTTGTCGCTGATCTTGAGCAACAAAACGAACTTGAGTAATTTCATAATCACCAGATTCTGTTTTATAACAAACTGGTGACCATTGCAAGCGACTAGCCAACCAACCTAAAAATAATAATGCTTGAGCAGGATTACCCTTCTCATAGTCTATAGTCACCCGGTCAATTTCTTTAAGAGCCGCGCGACGATGGGGTGAGTCGTAAGCTTGAGCCGTCAATTCTTGCCATGCCGACAGGCGTCGCCAATTTAAATCAGCCAAAGGAACACCAGTTTCTACCAACTTTTGCAAGCTAAGTAAATCACCTTCTGGCTTGTTAAAATTGCAAGAATCCACAATCACATTATTGCAAACTGTTGCCAGTCGCTTAAAGAGATTGTTATTAGGGTCTGGTGTAGCTTTCCACCAGAGAAACTTGGGTAAGCCACCAATTAATAATGCTGGGATCATACCTCCCACGCGTTCTAAAGCCGCAGCCGTTCCACTCAAAGTAATATATTCACAACAGATAAGAGTGCTAGAAGACTGCTTTTGAATCGGACAGTAGGCAGAAATTGAAGCTCTAACCCCTTCATCTTCCCCGGCAATAGGGAACAGAGCAATAATGCGGCAGGGATTACGTAGAGCAATTTCATCAGCGATAGAGGGGCTTGTGGGGCTGAAATTATAAGCAACACTTTCAGATGTTGCCGTATTTCCCTGACGTTTAGCGAATTCTTCCCTTAGTATAGCCACGGTTTCCGGTGTCGCTGTGCCGGTTTCGGGAAGTCCATACTTCACTTGAACTTGCCTGAGGGCTGCTCCCATTTGTGGACCGAGAATGCCATCTAAAGGACCTTTATAAAATCCTAGAACCGATAACAGATATTGAGTTTCTTCCGGTTCGTAAACTAGCAAAGTAAATGTTGTGGCTCTGGTAGCAGCAGGAAGAGTACCGTCTTCACCTGTGATGCCGTAACTTTGCCAAATTTGATTAAGCTCGGTTTCTATTTCGCTGATGGAAATATCTTTAGGAGCCTGAAGAGAGAAAATTGTTGGAGCTTGGGAAATCATAGTACTTTAGTCAGTGTTCGTTAGTTATTGTTTTTACAGTCTGCGCCAGCGACGACCATCTTGGTTAATTAATAATTCCGCCTCTGTAGGTTCCCAGGTACCAGCTTCGTACCGGGGAATAGTAGCTGGGTCTGCTGGTGCATCCCAAACTGAAAGAGCAGGAGTTACTACTTGCCAAGCTGCTTCTACTTCGTCGGAACGAGTAAATAATGTTTGGTCGCCCATCATGCAATCAAGAAACAGTCTGTCGTAAGCGTCAGAAGTAGCTTCAATACCAAAAGAACCATAACTAAAGTCCATATCCACCGAACGGGTGCGGAATTCAGCCCCTGGCATTTTCACGTCAAAACGCAAGGAAATTCCTTCGTTTGGCTGAATACGCATGGCTAAGATATTGGCATTTCTTTGTTGAGATGCTGATTGAAACATACGAGAGGGAACATCGCGGAAGTGAATAGATATTTCACTTACTTTTTTTGGCATCCGCTTCCCTGTACGTAAGTAAAAAGGTACACCTTGCCAGCGCCAGTTATCAACCTGAAATTTCATAGCTACATAGGTGGGTGTAGTGGAATTGGGGGCTACTCCCGGTTCTTCGTGATATCCTGGCACTGGTTGACCTTTCATCCACCCAGCACTATATTGACCACGTACTGCTGACCGTGACAAATTGGGGATATCAGCTAAACGCGTGGCTTGCAGTACTTTTACTTTCTCTGTGCGGATGCTGTCGGCATCCATAGAGTTAGGTGCTTCCATGGCCGTGAGACAGTAAAGTTGCATCAGGTGATTCTGCAACATATCCCTGAGAGCGCCCGCTTTTTCATAGTAGCCGGCTCGGTCTTCTACTCCTACGGTCTCTGCGACGGTAATTTGTACGTGGTCAACAAATTGACGGTTCCATAACGGTTCAAATATGGCATTAGCGAAGCGGAACACCAGCAGATTTTGAACTGTTTCTTTACCTAAGTAGTGGTCAATGCGGTAAACTTGATTTTCTTGGCAATATTTTTGCACTACTTGGTTCAGACTCTGGGCTGATGCTAGGTCGCGACCAAAGGGTTTTTCTATCACCAGACGATGTTTGTAGGGGTCGTCTAGCATTCGGGCGCTTCCTAGTTGCCTAATGGCTTCGGGAAAGAAGTTAGGAGCTACGGAGAGGTAGAACATTCGGTTTCCTCTTGTGCCCCGTTTCTGGTCTAATTCCTTTAAAAGGGTGTTGAGCTTTTGGTAGCTTTCAGGATTGTCTATGTCCCCTGGACAGTAGAACAGACCTTGGGAGAAGTCTTGCCATAGTTCACCTAAAGGTACTTTAGCATGAGCTTCTTCCATGCCTTTTTGCATTTGCTCACGGAAGTACTCGTGGCTCCACTCTCGACGGGCAACGCCGACAATGGTGGTTTCTGGAGGTATGCGTCCTTCTCGGCGCAATTTGTAAAGGGCAGGGACTAATTTACGCCAGGTAAGGTCACCAGATGCGCCAAAGATGATAATAATTTGAGGCTCGGGCATCCCTTGTTGTTGCAGGCCAACGCGCAAGGGATTTTCTAGCAAACTAACCATAGAAGTTTTCAGTGGGTGTTAAGTGGTGTGTTGATGAGACGCTGGATATCTGACTACGCCACGCTTGGCTATTGCATCTACAAATAAATTTGTGCCTTGAAGGTCTATACTGGTGACAATAACTTGACTTTGTTTTCTAAAGAGTTCATCAAGGACTCATAAGGTTTGACGAACTTATCAATACCCTCAACTAGAAGTTCCTCGATGACTACATTCAGATCAATGTTAATGTCTGGGTCTTTTAGGCTTTCCATGAGTTGATAGGCTTCTGCAACGCCGCTTTCTCAGCGCAATGCTACATCGCAATGGTCTGCGCAAGCTGCAATTGTCTCGGGTGGTAAGGTGTTAACGGTCTGGGGCCCAATCAATTGGTTAACATACATGAAATCACTGTATTTTGGCTCTTTGGTGCTGGTACTGGCCCAAAGTAATCGCTGTACATTCGCTTCTTTGTCCGCCAAGGCTTGCCATCTCTGGCTTTGAATAATTTTTTTGTATTCCTGGTAGGCAATTTTGGCGTTAGCGATCGCGACTTTGCCTTTGACTGCTTGCAGTTTGGCTTTTTGGGTGATATCAGTAATGCCACTTTTTATTTTGGCATGAATTTTAGTATCAATGCGACTGAGAAGGAAGCTAGCTAGGGAAGCAATTTTACTCAGGTCTATGGCTAACGCCACGCTATCGCTATCACCTTTTCCCGCCCGTTTTTCTAAGCCCCGCATATAAGCCTTTGCTGTTTTGATGTAACTGTCTACGGCAAACACTAGGCTGATGTTGATGTTGATACCTTCGGATATGGCCTGTTCTACTGCTGCTAAACCGGCCTGTGTCCCAGGTATTTTTACCATGACATTTCCCCCCCAATTTCTTGACAGTAGCGACGAGCTTCTGCTATTGAGGCTTGGGGATCATGGGCAATGGTGGGTGTTACTTCTATGCTCACATAACCGTCGAGTTTATTGGATGCTTCATATACTGGGTGCAGCAGATCATATGCGTTGCAAATATCTGCAAAAATTAGGGATTCGTAAATTTTTCTTGGGGGTAATCCCTTCCGAATGCCAGCTTCAATGTCCGCATCATACATGGTATTGTTGGCGATAGCGTAGCTTGGCCCAGCCATCGCTTTTTCAAATATGGCTGGATTGGAAGTAATCCCACAGATACCCTGATTTTCTACCAAGTCTTGCAGTTCACCTGATTTCATAATTTTACGGTTCAAATTATCCATCCAGAGACTTTGACCAAGTTTTTTAATTTCGAGCAAATGATTGGTGGACATACCCATGATTTTACTTCTGTTGATGATACTTCTGGTGTGTGTTGCTATAGCTACGCCACGCTACGCTATTGCCATCACCAGAGAAGCAACGCACAATACATCAATTTTTGATGTTTTCTTTTGAATTGTGGCGTTAATCATCACTCATGACATCGACCCGCTGAGGTAATTTTTAGTTCATCACCAGGGATCTGATCCGTCCGCAATTCCAGATATTCTCGAATAACATAGCCATGTTAACTGTTAATTCTTGGTAGAGATTTATTGTATCTATTAGCTCCTCGGTGTGAATCAACTACTCATTGCCAATTAATCAAAAGAATTTTTAGTCTCAGCACTAGGAATTAGGAGCGGTACTAGTGTCCGTTTTGAATAAAAGACTCCACCTTGGCCACATCTTCCTGACTACCAATAATTAAAGGTGTGCGTTGGTGTAGCTTTTTCGGCACTACTTCCAAAATATCTACTAATCCTGTGGTGGCGCGACCGCCTGCTTGTGAAATCAACATAGCTAAGGGAGCAGATTCATAAAGTAAGCGTAATTTCCCTTCTGGTTTCTGAATTGTCCCTGGATAGAGAAATACGCCACCTTGAACTAAAATGCGATGGATGTCACTCACCATAGCGCCACTATAACGAGCGGTATAGCCTTCAGTGCGATGAACGTAGCGGATATACTCTCGCATTGATTCTTCCCACTGCCAAAAATTACCTTCGTTAACGCTATAAACAGAACCATGATTAGGGATGCGGATGTTTTCTTCCGAGAGGATAAATTCCCCTAAGCTGGGGTCAAGGGTAAATGAATGAACACCATTGCCCATAGTATAAACCAGCATTGTGCTCGGCCCATACAGTATATATCCGGCGGCGATTTGTTCCCGTCCGTTGCTCAGGAGATCCGATGCTTGACGATCAATATCATCGCCTTTTTGCTGACGAATAGAAAAAATTGAACCCAAACTGAGATTGGTGTCGGTATTAGATGAGCCATCAATTGGGTCATATAACAAGGTATAGCGACCTATAGGGCAGTTTTCTGGGATGTAGTAAGGTTCTTCCATTTCTTCGGAAGCGAGGCGACAGACTAAGCCACTTTGCTTAAACACGGAGATAAATACATCGTTGGCGTAGACATCCATCTTTTTGACAGATTCCCCTTGGATGTTGACGTCTCCAGAAAATCCCAGAACTCCTTCCATTAAACCTGCGCGGCTCAGACGACGAGCAACTAGTTTACCCGCCAGGGCTATACGATTCATCAGCGCGCTCAAATCCTGTGCATCTGGGGAAAAAGTCTTAAATTGTTGGAGTACGTGACGCGATAATGTTGTACAATCACGATCTAAGCTCTTATCCGTAGCATCATTCATAAAAAAATCTAGAGATTCTGGAGCTTGAGTCATTTTTGTTACTCCCTAGCATTGTGCTTGTGAGTTGGATTTATTAATGACAACTTTTGGTTGCTGCCTCTATCTTAGAAAGGTATTTTGATAACTCAAATATGATTTTAGATAAACTAAAGAATTGAAATTTTGGCTTTTGCCTGTGAAAGTTCTCTGAACTCCTGGAAATAGCCTGTTAGTGCTTGTATACCTTTATGAGCAAATTTTTTTGATATCAGGAGTTTTACTAGCTTACCTAGTTCATTTTTTCTATTGTTTGCCTTACCGCTAAATTAATGTCAGTAGGTTTTGACTGCAACTAAAGTTGCTGGAAATTTATCCCACCCCAAGAAGGAGTGGGCTTTCTGCTCTAGGACTGGTCAAATTGAGCAATTAATTTTCCGTCGGTATAAAAATCTGCTATTGTTAATAATCTCTTTTTTTACCCCAACTCGCGCCGCGATTGTCTTCCCTGGGCTTGGCTTTATTGACTCTCAGTTGACGGCCCATCCATTCTGCGCCATCTAACTCGGTAATAGCTGCATCTTCTTGAGCATCTTCCTTCATTTCAACAAATGCAAAGCCTCGCATCCGACCTGTTTCGCGGTCAGTAGGTAAGACCACTCTTGTGACTTGACCATACTCGGCAAATACAGTTCTTAAGTCTTCTTCAGTAGCGTGGTAAGAGAGGTTTCCAACGTAAATAGTCATGTGGATCACGTAATTTGTAACAAAAAGCGATCAGTTCAGCTGGGGAAAGAGATATGAACAAACTGCAAATTTTGCATAGTCTGTTCTGACTCACCCATGGCGGATGTTGTAGGACAGCGATCATCATGCTTGCTTTCGCTTCAACTCAAGATGCCAAGGGACTGAACTTAGCCATACGCTCACATGATAACTGATTGTGACATTTTTCAAAGTATGAGATTTAACAAACTGTATTAAACTGATCATGCAGGGCAGGCAAATGCCTACCCATAATACTTTTGTTCAACCTCAATTCTGGTTTAGTCCATTTTAGGATAGGTCTAAATCTCAATCAATAGAAATTTGCTGAGGGCCGCGAGCTTTGCCATTGTGGGCTTCACTAGTTGGACTGGTGGTGTGACAAGTAGAATTGATGTGTTTATCCAGCCAGCTTTTGACCGGATCGTCCTTGAGATTGAGTCGCAGCACACCAGAAAAAAATCCCCCCATAAATGAAACTGGGTGCTTGGTTAATTGTTGAAATATTGGTGACAATTCATCAATGAACATATTTGAGAGTCTGCTGTAGTTTTAAATGATCCTAACCTGAAAAACTAGAGACGCAATTGAACGCGTCTCTACAAGGCAATATCTCCCTACTGGATTTTGGTTCTAAGATGCAGGAGATTCAATAGGAAACATACACTTATCAGAATCACATCCACTAGGCCCAACCTCTGTTAATTCACCCGAATCATAGCGACTCAAAACGGTACAGAAATTATCTGTTCTGCGGCGTGCTTTAACTTGTTGAGTTAAACGCTCATAGGTTGACTTGTCTATGGGCTCAAATGGTAAGCGTGGGAATGATTGCAAGTCATCGAACCGGGCTAACAGCGCGGCGGAAATATAGCCTTCATGATTTTGGATGGCTTGATAAATTCGCTGTCCTAACGGTTCAACTTCTTCAGAACGTAGTTCTATTGTTGCTGATGTGTTGTGAGTTACATACCAACGCTGAACTTGGAGGGCAAAGTCAAATTGAGCTAAGGCGGAAAACTGAGAAACATCAATTTCATCTGCTCCTGGTAAGTCAGCCCAAGATACGGATACAGGAATTTCTACTAGCCATTCAGTTACACGGGGGTCAAATGGGTCATTTAGTAAGTTTCCCTGTTCGTCCTTGTCTGATTGGGATGGAATGACGCTGTACCCGTAGTCAATGCAGGCTAGTGCTACTGGGTCATTTTTCCTGAAGGTGATCCGTCGGATAAATCTCTGTGATTTGGGAGGATGCCAACCCGGGCTAGCACCTGTTAATAAAGATTTAGTTCCACTGGGTTGGACGGTGGTACAGCGATTGGGCCGTTTAATGTTGTGGCGATCGCAGTAGTCCCAAACAACTCGGTGTACTGTATCTTTCCAGTAGCTAAGATATTTTGCCTCTTGCTCTTTCCAAGCCAAACCTTGGGGTGTTTCTGGTCTACCTTCGGACCACCAGCGCAACCAGTCTACACCAAAAGCATGAACAAAGAAATCGAATAATCCGGTAAAGGAGACCCCAACAATCGGGTCTAATTCCCGGCTCTTTTGGTAGCGTGGCTCTAAAAATTGATGGTTTAACAGTGCTGCTACAGATAAAGCCCCAGCAGTAAAGGCTTTTTCTTGTTCTTTGTAGTCTTCTGGGTCAATTTGGTTTAAGTGAATTTCTGATAAGTTACAGTGAAAGTTAGAGCCTATGATTTCACCACAGGGGTTTAAGCCATAGCGGTTTAAACGATGTTCTAATTCTTGAGAATCAATCTTTGGGTGACGTTGTTGTATCCATTCTTTGGCTTTTCCTTGATCATAAGCTTGCAGAAAATCTTTTTTTAATTGTGGTGTATTGAGCAAATCACAATTAGCTCTGGCTACGGATTCCCCAGCCCACTGAATAGCACCTTCGCCACTATAGTATTGTTTACGAACAGATTCTATACACTCTTCTAATGTGGGTTGGCGGTGAAAAACTCTGGTATGATTAGCCATGCGTAAAGGGTCACGTTCTGGGTCTATGCGCCAGTTACCCTCTTGATCTTGTTGCCAAAGATTATCTTTAGCTGTTGCTGCTAAATTGTCATCAGACTTAAACTGACGCATTCCAGCACTGCGCCGAATATTTCCGGCAACAATTGCAACAGCAGCCTGGTCAATCAGCAAACAGCATTCCACGGAGTTTAATTGTCTTCCTATAGCCTTGTTGAGTATAGATGCACACTTTTCATATAGGTCTGGTAATTTGACGGGATTAGCTACTCCACCAAAGCCCTTGAGGGGTTCGCCGGTTTTACGTACATTACTGAGGTCAACTATTACCTGTAGTTCTGTGGATAACCTTTCATTTGTGGAGAGTTCCAATAGGGATTTGTAGGATTCTACCCAGCCTTCGCGGCTATCTCCCACATAGATGGTAACGGTATTGCCTTCTATGGAGGTTTTAGTATGTTGATAACGTAATCCTGAAGGTATGCTACCAATTTCCCCTTGTACCGTGACATTTAAGTGATTACGGATCACAGGGAGTTGATTGATGTGTTGGGGTTCTATAACCGCACCAGTACCACAGCCCATCATGGCTAAATCCATCATTAATGCAAATGCACTCCAGTCTTGCAGGTTTGTGGATGTGCAATTATAAGCGCCGGAAAAGTTTTTGGATTTGGTGATCCACTCTGTACCACCCACCCATAACCAGCGTCCACTGGGTAAGGCTTTGAGGTGGCGTTGCATATTTTCTAGGGTGGCAATCTCGTCTGGGTTGAGCTTCCCTAATTCGATGATCCCCTCAAGGGTGCGATCGCATACCTCGTCCCATGTTTCCCTCAGCCCTGCCTTTGTCAGACGGCTGTAGGTTCTAAAAAATACAGGATTAGCAGCTGGCGCTGTTTCTGGGAACTCTGCACTCTGACGTATTCTTTCTAGTTCTCGAACCATAATCAAGTCTTGTAGCTTGCTAACAGATTATGACTATACGCTAACTAGATTTTGGATGAAAGATTGCCAAATTTTCCACTTTGCGCTACTCACCCTGGTGTACTAATAATAACTTACATTCAGAATGTATAATTTAATTCGCTTTGATTGCTATTGGTTTGATACTGAGTTATGGTCAAAAACTAATTATCGTTAATTATCTGGATTTTCTGGAAGAAAATCCAGATAATGGATCTGTACCGCCAACCCAGTTAAAATCACTAATGCGGATGCTGAAACCGCCTAATTCCACTATTGGGTTATAACGCAAAGTGATGCCATAGGTACGGCGGCTATATTCTAAAATATAGTCTGTGCTAGTTTCTCTACCAGTTTCCAAGTTAATTGCTGTTTGTAAGCCTAAAAGAAATGGCCCATAAATTTGCACCTGAGCGCCAAGACTTAGGACTTTATTATCAACTGAGCGGTCAAACAAAAAGGGTGACAGCCCGCTATTTAATCCCTGAGAATAAGTCACGTTGAAAGCGGTATAGTCTAAATAGGGGCGAGAGAAATTACCAAACTGCCCTACCAAACCGACTGCGGCGGTGAGGGTGCTTTGATTTTGGTTATTAGTATAATAAGTATGTGTACCTGTGACACTGGCAATTGTCTGTACGTAAGGGACTACGGGGTTTGGTGTATATCGTAATCCCTCTGTAGAAGTAGGTGGTAATGGTTTACCTTGCCATAGTAAAAACCCCCGACTGAGGCTTGCACTAGCTTGTAATCGACCAAGGGTAATACGATTATTGTTACTCTGGGCTGCTAGCAAATCTAGGCGGTCGGTGCTGGCATTGATATATTGTACGCCAGCCTGATAGTTGAGGTTAACACCAGTGTTACCTAAAGGAATCACAGGAGAGGTAATCAGACCACCAAGACTGCTCTGGACAGTTTGAAAGCCAAGAGAGCCATTATACAGGCGATCGCGGTAGCTATATTCTAGATTTAATATGTGAGGATTAACATTGCCTAATATTTGGCGCATGCGCAAACCAAGCTGCAAATTTTCCTCTAAATTGTTTAAATTGGTTAACTCACCCCCACCTTCTAGTGTTAACCCTGGGTTGAAAACAGCATTTAAACTGGTCTTGACACCAAACAAGGCAGCTAAATCATCTGTACCCCCTTGCAAGGCTTTTTGCACAAACAACTGAGGGATGATTCTCCAACGTACCTGCTGGGTATCAACAGGTGTGAAACCCCGTTCCACAAATAAACCACCCCGCTTATCCCCATCAAAACCTGGAGACACTAGAAATGGTGAGGCGTCGCGTTCAAAACTGTCAATAGTTTGTTTATCTACGGGAATTGGTAAAGAGACTTTTTGGTCAAAAACTAAACGCTGTCCCCGTGTAGTAATAGTTTCTTGAACAGGAGACTCCCTGATAGAGGTAACTTGAGATGCACGTAACTCTAATTCTGGGGGTGAAAAGGGGTCGTTAGTAATTCGCACATCAAAAGCTTGCCAACCTCGGGGATCAAACGAAATCCGTTGAGCTTCAAACCGGAGTCTCCTGACTTCACCTCCGGTTATAGGTAAAGGGAGATTCCCGGCTTGGATACCACCTAATGTGAAGTCAATACCCCCGGGGCTAGTGATTTGAGTCAGGGGCTGATTTCTTCTGACCCTATCACTTACAGGAGCCTCAATTCCAACCGGTGTAAAATTACCGGATGAAAAAGCGAAATCTTGTTGGGCTGAAGGTATGAAAATCTCGCCGCTGCCATTTTCTATTTCCCCATTGTCTTGGATAAAATTATAGGTAAAGCGTTCTCCCCGCAGGACTTGATCTCCTCGTGTTAATGCCACATTACCAGAACCCACAGCGACCAAGTTATCTAAATTTACTTGCAGGCGGTCAGCATCCACCACAGCCCCATCAAATCGGACTACTACATTACCTTCGGCAGTGACAATTCGCCGTATTTGATCATACTCCTGCCTATCTGAGATAACTTGTATAGTTCTTTGTCTGGCTGAAGGTGTAGGTGAACCAAATTCTATAGTAGACGGTGTCGAGCTTTCCTTACCAGGGTAACGAGACTTTAACTGTAGGGTATTTTGTACGGGTTGAGAACTTGGTGTATAATTTGGGGTATCAACTGAAATATTTATGCCTTCGGGAAATTGTTGAACAGAAATATTAGTTTCCTGCTGTTGTGGAGTTACTTTTCCCGTTGCGACTGGCACTTTGGGTTTATTCTTGGGTGCTTCCAACTGCTGTCGGTGATTAGCAAATGTCTGGGGTTGACTCAAACAAGCAGCACTCTGAGAATCCGTGAAGGTTTGTGAGGTATTGGATGTACCATCTCCCACATTGAAAAGTGGAATTTCCTCTGGTGGCGGCGACGCTTGTTTGTGTGCTTGGGGATTTTTTTGATTGGGTATAAATGAGAAAAACTGAGTATCACTAGCACGAGAAATAGAATCTGCTGATGATACCACTTGGAGAATGGCAGGCGATGGAGGTAGGGGAACTGGATGAAGCATATCTAGGCACATCAAGCTAACAATTGAACTCTCCCGGCTTTGAAAAACCAGGATTCTCCCTTTTCGGGCTTTGACTGACTCAATCAGTTTTCATCCCGGATCTTGGACACAGGGGTTCTCAGGCTCCCACTCAGTTTTCTGATGGCCAATTAATAGCCGGAAGGATCAATTATACGTTGATCTTCCGACCTTTGCTTTTTGCCTAAATATATTAGGAAGCTGCTCAGAGAGGGCGCTGGTGTTTTACGTCTTTGGGCTGTTTTGAGAGCCACTACTATGTTAACGCTGATTATTAAGCCAGCTGCTCCCCCTCCTTGAAGAACAGGAGTTTTGCACTTCCCCTCAAAGTTAATAATTGGTGGCTATTCTACTCTAAATCCTGGCGTCCGGGGTTACGAGCTGGATCGTTTGACAAAAATCCAAAGACGAATATAGCCACAAAAAAGGCAACAACAATATAAACAGCGATTTTTAAAGTCACCATACAAATATCTCCAAAGGTTGTGAGAAAAAAGTGTATCTCCTGTGTATCTGCTATACAGAAAAGATAACTACTTTATATTACCGAAATGTCGCCCCTTTTTAAGATCAGTTTCAGTAGTGAATCTTCCTTAGAGGATGTTTGATAAGTTTTCCACAGGTAATTTTTATCTTAGGGAACAGGGAACACACCGAACAGGGAAGACCGGAACAGGGAATAGGGAAGGGGGAATGGGGAACACACCGAACACACAAAAAACAATAAAATCCAGTCCCCTCCCCTGACAAGGGGAGGGTTAGGGTGGGGTCAAATAATATTCGATATACTAATCATGACTTTAAAAACATCCTCTTAGATGTTTTTCAACAGTGACGAGTCTTGTTTATCCCATAGTGCATACATTGTACAATTTATTTTACAAACTAATCACAGGATTTATAATGACTGCGATAGCCATAGCGTGGCGTTAGTCATATAAAATCGCTAGTGTCCTACATCCCCAGGTTTAGAAAACCCTGGTTCTGGTTGCGTCTTGGGTAATAATCGCCTTCACCAGGGTGGGGGGAGCGTTAACTTAGTCCTTGCTACGATGTCACCAAATCTTTGCTAACTCGACTTTTGATTACTCTTGCAGGTATACCTACGGACACAGAGTAGGGGGGAATATCTTTAGTGACAACTGATCCTGCGCCAATAACACTACCTTTACCAATGGTAACGCCATCTACTACTGTTACTCCGTGCCCTAGCCAACAATCATCTTGAATCTCGATTCCCTGACGGGTTATTCCTTGGTATTTTATCGGTTGTGTTACAGAAGCAAATTTGTGGTTATTGGCATATATTCCCGAATGAGACGCTATCATGCAATGCTTACCAATTTTGATATTTCCCGGCCCAGCAATACAGACATTGGGACCTATAAACGTTTCATCACCAATGGATATACAAGTGTTATCCAAACATCCAATATCAATGTAACGCTCAAGAGCTACTCCATTTCCTAAAGAAATTTTATTATTTGGGTGTCCTTGGGCATCCAAGCGTACACCTTTAAAAATATATACACCATTGCCCATCTCAATGGCAGAAGTCCCCAGAAATTCCACGCCGTGTTGGATATAAATTAGTTTCCCCATCTGGTAAAAAATCTGGGGATATACCAGATTTCGCAGTTTGGGACCAAAAGCAATTGTGGGAATATCTCCTAACAGGGTCGTGAGCAATAGTTCTTGTAGTCGTTGCAATTTTGAGGTATGTTGCTTGTTAATCATGGTTAAATATCTCTCATTCAAGTTTTGGGCAATTATTGCAGAACTCTTGAGAAGGTAAGCTTTGTTTTGGTAGTGGCACTGACACTGAAGATTATTAAAATGATGAAGTTTGTTTTTAGGTGTAGAAAATCATTCCCCAATTATTAGTTAGTCTCATGGATAAATAGGAAACTAATTCCTAATTTTGACTAACTTGAAATCTAGAGACACTAATTAGCATGGGTAATATTTACTCCAGGTTAATTCATTCACATGAATTGCAGGTTTGGTCTGTGTAGTTGCAGCAAAATTTATCCTATCTACATAGACTGACGAACATGGCTAAGAGTTTTAGACCAATAGCCTCTGACCGCAGGTTACACAGATAAATCCGTAGTTTATCTACATGCAGCCTGCTTTATATATACTACTGCTCAGTATTTTTTTTTACATTCAAATCCCTTCCCGTTAAAATTACTCTGCTGAATGATCCCAAATTTTGCAGATAATTTTTTAACAGGATTCACATATAATTAGCCAGGGATTTTTATGAGTGCTTTTTGTTATACACAAGAATAAATTTAGGGTGGAGTTTCACCAACTTGAGCCATCACATTAAAGTTCACCATTGGTGCAAACAAATAAGCGCTTCCACGATTGCGATGACGAATTTCTTGGAACGAATTTTTGGAGTATGCGGCGCTAATCATGTTGCAGATCGGTGAGTTACAGGGGAACCAAGTCACAATTTGAATTACATCAATATTTTTTGGTGATAACTGCTTTTAAGATTAACATATTTTTCTTAGATGGGAACATTTTGAATAAATAAGTTTGTTCCAAGTTGGTTAATGTTAGCTAATTGACAATTAACAATAATATTATTCATAGGGTAATAATTACCGATATTGAGGTCATACTTAGATACATTTATATATCAAACAGCGATGGCTAGATATGAAAAAAATCATACCTGTGAGAGGATGTTTGTCAAGTCATGATTAGTGTATCAACTATTGTTTGACCCCACACTAACCCTCCCCTTGTAAGAGGATGTTTGTCAAGTCAAAAAAAGCTCAAGTAACGATATTCTGTCAGTAGACAAAAAAGAGACAGATTTACTTGAGCCATGTCTAAATCATACCCAACAGACTTGACCGATGAACAGTGGGAATTGCTATCAGTGCTGATACCCCCAATAAATTTGGGGTGTCGTCCCCGTCGGGTTAACCTACGCGCTGTGATTAGTGCCATATTTTATGTTCTGTGTGCGGGTTGTCCATGGCGGATGTTGCCAAATGACTTCCCAAAATGGCAAACGGTATACTATTACTTCCGAAAATGGCGCCTGGATGGTACATGGGAACGCATTAACCACAGACTTCAACAGTGGGTACGTGTTCTCGAAGACCATGAACCAAACCCAAGTGCTGCAATTGTGGATTCTCAGTCTGTAGAGAGTGGAACAATGGTATCCCAAGCTGTCGGTTTTGATTCGGGGAAACTGGTTAAGGGACGTAAACGGCATTTTTTAGTTGACACTCTGGGATTGGTTTTGATGGTTGTGGTCACCTCGGCTTATGAATCCGATCAAGCAGGAGCAAAAAAATTATTCGTCCAAGCCAAGAACAGAATTAGCGATCGCTTGAATCGGTTGGTGCTGATTTGGGTTGATGCTGGCTATCAAGGCAAAGGCTTTATGAGATGGGTGATGGATACGTATCACTGGGTTTTGCAGGTTGTACGTCGTCCGGTGAATACTAAAGGCTTTGTTCTGTTACCAAAGCGTTGGGTTGTCGAGCGTAGTTTTGGTTGGTTTAATTGGTGTCGTCGATTGAGTAAGGACTACGAAATTTTACCCCAGACCCATGAAACCTTTGTGCAAATCGCCATGATTCGGTTAATGCTTAGAAGACTCGCTTAATTGAGTTGTTTAATACTTGACAAACATCCTCTAAGGGTAGGGGACTGGATTTTATTGTTTTTTGTGTGTTTCCCATTTCCCATTTCCCATTTCCCATTCCCTGTTCCCTGTTCGGTGTGTTCGGTGTGTTCCCTGTTCCCTAAGATAAAAATTACCTGTTGAAAACTTATCAAACATCCTCTGAGAAATTACAAATAACGTTATTTATTTGAGGCTATACATAAGTCATGTAGTACAAAAAAATACGCAATCCCTGAAAAAAAAAGGAAGAGTTAGGAGAAAGAAGTTATATTTCAGAGGAAACATGAATGATTTACTGATAAAAACTCCCTGAAAGGACGTATAACCCTAAATATTCCTTAATATAGCTATGATTGATACTTATTTAATTTTTATTAATCCAGCCATGTCCTCAGATACACTCAATGTTTACTTAGTAGTTTAGCATACAATATTGCGTGCAATAACTAAAAAAAGATGAATCTGTTGTCTCAAATACCTGATACAGGGTAATTTTAGCTTATAAAGCGGCTCTGTCTATAGGGCAATCGCCATAGTCATCTAACTAGCTTGGTAAGCAATAAAGAAGAAGATACAGATGTTTATTGAGTCTTTTGGACACATCAAATAGAGTCTTCTTAGCTAAACTTGTGAGATTTCAGAAAAATTTATTTATATTTGTTTAACTTTTAGCCGACAGATAAGAGTCAAATTTTAATATACTAAGTACATACTTGTGAGTAATCCATAGACTTAAAAATGTCTTTAGTGTAAACTTTATCAGCGATGGAAAGAATCACTATCAATGCTGAACAAAGTTATTTACACACACAGTCAAAAGAATTGGCAACATTGAGTATAAACAGCAATAAATACATAAACAATACCGAAAATTAAACTTGGAGCTTTACCAAACTATGCAGCCGATTCGCACATTTAATGTTTCCCCTTCCTTACCCTCGCGGCTCGAACCCCTGAGACGACTAGCATATAACTTGCATTGGGATTGGAATGTTGAAAGTAAAGATTTATTTCGTCGATTAGACCCTGATCTATGGGAATCTAGCCATCATAACCCCGTATTAATGCTGGGTACCATCAATCAAGGGCGGCTCTTGGAAGTTGTAGAAGATGAAGGCTTCCTAGCACAAATGGATCGGGCGGCTCGTCAGTTAGAAGATTATTTACAAGAGCGTACTTGGTATCAGAAACAGCGCAGCTCAAAGCCAAAAGAATGCTATGCCTATTTTTCGGCTGAATTCGGTCTGGTAGATTGTTTACCGGTTTATTCTGGCGGGTTGGGTGTTCTAGCGGGGGATCACCTCAAATCTGCCAGTGACTTGGGTTTACCTCTTGTGGGTGTGGGGTTGTTGTATCAGCAAGGATACTTTGCTCAATACCTGAATGCGGATGGTTGGCAACAAGAGCGCTACCCCATCAACGATTTCTATAATATGCCCTTGCACCTAGAGCGTAATCCAGATGGTTCAGAACTAAGGATTGCGGTGGATTATCCAGGGCGCAAGGTCTACGCGAGAGTGTGGCGTGTACAGGTGGGAATGGTACCACTGTATATGCTAGACACGAATATTGAACCCAATAACCCTTACGACCACGACATCACAGACCAGCTATATGGTGGTGATATTGATATGCGGATTCACCAGGAAATTATGCTGGGGATCGGTGGTGTACAGATGTTGAAAGCACTGGGTTACAATGTCACGGCCTACCACATGAATGAAGGCCATGCAGCATTCTCTGCTTTAGAACGGATCCGGATCTTAATTCAGGAAGAAGGATTAAGTTATGCCGAGTCCCGACAAGTGGTAGCTTCGAGTAATATCTTTACTACCCACACACCAGTACCAGCTGGGATAGATTTGTTTGCTCCTGATAAGATTTTGTATTACCTGGGGTATTATGCAGAAATCTTTGGTTTGCCTAAAGAGCAATTTTTAGGACTGGGGCGGGAAAATACGGGTGATTTATCGGCACCTTTCAGTATGGCGGTGTTGGCCTTGAAGATGGCGACATTTTCCAACGGTGTGGCACAGCTGCATGGCGTAGTGTCACGGCAGATGTTTAAGGGTTTGTGGCAAAAAGTCCCTGTGGAAGAAGTACCAATTGCGGCAATTACTAACGGTGTTCATGCCCGTAGTTGTGTAGCAAAGTCTACTCAAGAGTTGTATGATCGCTACTTGGGTCCTAACTGGTCATCAGCACCACCAGATAGCCCATTGTGGGAACGGATGGATGCGATCCCCGATGAGGAATTGTGGCGCAATCACGAACGCTGTCGCTTAGACATGGTTTTATATGTCCGAGAACACTTGGTGAAGCATTTGCGCGATCGCGGCGCGGCGGCTGCAGAAATTAACCAAGCTCAGGAAGTTCTCGATCCCAACGTTTTAACCATTGGCTTTGCTCGACGTTTTGCTACCTACAAACGTGCGACCCTGTGGATGCGCGATTTAGACAGAATCAAGCAGATTTTGCAGGGGAACAAACATCGCAAGCTACAATTTGTGATCGCTGGTAAGGCTCACCCCAAAGATATCCCCGGAAAAGAACTAATCCGCGACATTAATCACTTTATCCGTGAACAACACTTGGAAAAACAAGTAGTGTTTGTTCCTAATTACGACATTTATATTGCTCGGTTGATGGTAGCTGGTTGTGACGTGTGGTTAAACACGCCACGCCGTCCACGGGAAGCCTCCGGTACTAGCGGTATGAAAGCCGCCATGAATGGATTGCTGAATTTAAGTGTTCTCGATGGCTGGTGGGATGAAGCTGATTATGTCCGCACTGGTTGGTCAATTGGACATGGCGAGAATTATGATGATCCTAATTATCAAGATGAGGTAGAAGCTAATGCCCTCTACGAATTACTAGAGAAGGAAGTGATACCTCTGTTCTACGAGTATCACGATGTGGATGGCTTACCCCGTGCGTGGATTGCTAAAATGAAAGATGCAATTCGCTTGAATTGTCCTTTCTTTAATACAGCCCGGATGGTGGGAGAATATGCTCAACGGGCTTATTTTCCAGCTAGCGATCGCTATCATATTCTCACTGTCGATAATTACGCCCCTGCTAAAGAATTAGCTAGTTGGAAATCAAAACTCCGAGATCACTGGTTCAATATCAGAATTAAAGATATTGATGTATCTGAAGATACGGATATTGAGGTAAATCAAACCGTTGCTGTGAAAGCTAAGGTTGACTTGGCCACGTTGACTAATGATGATGTGCGGGTGGAGTTATACCAAGGTAGCATTGATGCTAATGGTGAAATTGTGAATGCAGTGCCTGTAGTCATGGATTACCAAGGACAGGATGCAACAGGGTTGAGTGTTTACACAGCTAACATTACTTATACTGTCTCTGGTTTGCAAGGCTTGTCTTTGCGTGTGTTACCGCACCACCAACATCTATCTAGTCCTTATGAGCCGAGATTGATTGCTTGGGCGGAATAAGCTCAAGGATGAGGGAGTAGGGGTTTCAATATTCCCCGCTCCCCACATTTGTGGGGATGACAATATAACCGGTTGTGCGATCGCCTAACACTAAGTTATGTTTTTTACCCCAATACCACCAGTGCGCTGCTACATAAGCACAAATTACACTATCTAGTTTGTCTTCAGCTGCTTTAAGTGCTGCGCCTGTGGTAGGGATTTGGGAAAATGAACCACCCAAGGGTACAGGGATCAGAGAAGGTTCTATGGTGGGTAAAATATCAATAATGTAATTGTAAAGTTTAATTAATTCTAAGCGGCGCTCACTGATGCGTCCTTTTTTATATTTCAGGATGCGTTCTAGGTTAAATAAGTTAACTATTGCGGGATGGGGAAAAACTTCTATTTGATATCTACCGGGTCTTCGGGGTTCAATTGTGGGTGCATGGACAAATCCACGAGACTCTAATTCTAAACCAAAATTTACAGTACGTTCTGCAAAGGGTAAATTTTGATTAGCTGGGTAACATCCGGCGTGATATTTGCCAAAGTATTTATGTGTGAGTTGATCGGGGAGACGACTCCCTACAGCATTGGGGATCAATGTGGGCGCGTCTACGGCCATCATCCCCGGTTGATTTGCGGGTACATGGTTATCTATCCAGGCGAAAATGTCTGTAATACATTCGCGCCGATCTAAATCGATGATGTGCAGTTTTTCTGCTATTAATTCTAAACAGCATAAGCCGCTTGGTTGGGATTTCCAGCCTAAATCAATGCCGATAAATTTCATTGACGTAAAGTTATATGCCTGGTTATTATGGCATTTTTTCTACATTTTCTCAGCAATCAGCTTGATGTGACACATCGTCCGTAGACTGATAGTCACTAGAGATTAACAATCGGTAAATGGATGAGTCACATAGATACATAACAAAAGCAGCAATGAGCAATTAGCGAGTTATCCCAGAAAGTGTCAAAATTGAAGGAGTTTTGTAACCGCCATATTCTTCGGGCGGATTTGAGATAAATTGGAAATTTATGGGCAAGCAGCGTGTTCTTTCTGGAGTTCAACCAACCGGTAATTACCATCTGGGTAACTACTTGGGAGCCATTCGCAATTGGGTAGAAGGTCAGAGCGAATACGAAAATTACCTGTTCGTGGCTGATTTGCACGCGATTACGGTACCACACGATCCCACAAGGTTAGCATCTGATACTTATACCCTGGTGGCGCTTTATCTGGCTTGTGGTCTGGATTTAAATCACTCGACGATTTTTGTGCAATCTCATGTTTCTGCCCACAGTGAGTTGACCTGGCTGTTTAATTGCATTACACCTTTAAACTGGTTACAAGACATGATTCAGTTTAAGGAGAAGGCGATTAAGCAGGGTGAAAATGTCAATGTCGGCTTGTTGGACTATCCTGTGCTGATGGCTGCTGATATTTTGCTGTATCAAGCTGATAAAGTACCAGTGGGTGAAGACCAAAAACAACATTTGGAATTGACTAGGGACATTGCAGCGCGGTTAAATCATCAATTTGGTAAACCTGATCAACCAGTGATCAAGTTACCATCCGCTTTAATTCGTCAGGAAGGCGCTAGGGTGATGAGTTTGGCCGATGGTACACGCAAAATGTCCAAGTCTGATCCGTCTGATTTAAGCCGAATTAATTTACTGGATACACCAGAGCAGATTCAATACAAGATTAAGCGCTGTAAAACTGACCCAGTTCGGGGTTTGACTTTCGGTGATCCAGATCGTCCAGAGTGTAATAACTTGTTAACGCTGTATATGCTGCTGTCTGGGAAGAAGAAGGAAGAGGTAGCAGCAGAATGTCAAGATATGGGCTGGGGACAATTTAAATCACTATTGACAGAAACGACAATTAATGCGTTAAAACCCATACAGGAAAAATATCAAGGGATAATAGAAGATCAAGCTTATCTCCAGTCTGTTTTGCGTGAGGGACGGGAGAAAGCCGAAGCCATTGCTAATCAAACTTTGGCACAGGTAAAAACTGCTTTGGGCTACTCCCTACCTCTGTAAAGGTTTCACTTTTGGGCGTAATTCGTTATACCCTTGAAGAAAAGTGAAACATTAATGTTATGCAGGATACCCAAAATACCACAATTTTAAACTCATTTCGTCGGGCAGCCCAATCCGGCGAATTTTTAGTTACCGCGGAGGTAGCTCCACCAAAAGGGGTGAATGTAGCACACATGATTTCAATGGCGGCGACCCTTAAGGGGAGGGTTCATGCTGTCAATATTACCGATGGTAGCCGCGCTGTATTACGGATGTCTTCTTTGGTAGCGTCAGTAATTCTGTTGCAAAATGGCATTGAACCGATTTGTCAGGTTGCTTGTCGTGATCGCAATAGAATTGGTTTACAAGCTGATTTGATGGGTGCTCATGCCTTGGGTATCCGCAATATTTTAGCTTTAACTGGCGACCCGGTGAAAGTAGGTGATCACCCCCATGCGAAAGCGGTGTTTGACTTGGAATCTGTGCGGCTCCTGCAAATGATTCGGAAAATGAATCAAGGCGTTGATTCTGATGAGAAGCCCTTGACAGATGGGGGGACTGATTTATTTGCTGGTGCGGCTGTGGATCCACAGTCTCCGAGTTGGTCAGGTTTGCAAAAGCGATTTGAACGCAAAATTGAAGCTGGAGCGCAGTTTTTCCAAAGTCAGATGATTACAGATTTTGAGCGCCTAGAAAAGTTTATGGATATCATAGCCTTGAGTCATAATAAACCCATTTTGGCTGGAATTTTCCTGTTGAAATCGGCAAAGAATGCTGAGTTTATTAATCGGTGTGTTCCGGGTGTAAATATTCCTCAGTATATTATTGATAGGTTGGCTACCGCAAAAAATCCCCTGGAGGAAGGAATGAAAATTGCTGCTGAACAAGTGCAGATGGCGCGACAACTATGTCAGGGTGTCCACATGATGGCGGTAAAGCGGGAGGATCTGATTGCACCAATCTTAGATTTGGCGGGAATTACACCAATTAGTAATGTCAATTAGATTACCTCTAAATCAAGGGTTTTAACCGGCATTAAAGTCTCCCCTCTCCAAACCTGTGGAGAGGGTTTGAGGTGAGCGGAAAACAGCGAACTGACAAAAGCCCCCCATGTCATCAGCTTGGGGAGGTGCATTTATGGGGGTATGAAGCGAAGAAAGTTTGAAAAGGATATAACCTCAGATACCAGTACCAGCCACCATTTTGGTAACTGTGCCGAAAAATGACAAAAATGTCTATCACCTAAAATTTATATTTGTCCAGATTGTGGCAAAAATTTTGAAGATAGAAATATTAACGTGGTTGTCTACATCTTGCATCAGGGAATAAGTACGGTGGGACAGACTGGATAATATGGAAAGCGGAGTTTTGCTCTTGCACATTTCATGGAATTGTCAACAGTTACAGGGAGGTCATCGGTGAGTTGAAGTGAAGCGCGTAGGGTTTTCCACGCCGCTGCAAGCAGATCGCCCCGGTGGATTGGAGGAACATGAGTGTTAATGGGACTCAATGGCTACGCCACGCCAGCTATCGGGTGAAATTAATGACCACGGCATTAAGGATTTGCTCTTGTTTACCACCGTGGATCAGTTACTGGACATTGGAGTAACCAAATTTCTATGCCTATGGCTACGCCACGCAAGCTGTCAGATGCCGAACTGTCTTTGGAAGCCGGTTTAGTAGCCCTCAAACAAGGAAATTACCAAACTGCGATCGCTAAACTTACACCTGTGGCCACTAGTCAAGTAAATCCTAGAGCTAACTTACAGGCAAGGGTTGGTTTAGTCATGGCTTATGCACGCACTGGCCAAATTCGCAAGGCTACTATTCTGTGTCAGACTCTCAGAGAGAGCCAAGATACACGAGTTAAACAATGGGCTGAACTTGCTCTCACACACTTGGCAAAAAGCCGTAAAAAAAGTAGTAAATCTATGGCTACGCCACGCCAGCTATCAGATAATCCCGGAGGTGAGTTTGTAACTGGTGAGAATTCTCAAAACGCTACCGCATCAACAACTAAGACCCCTGGGGTGGTGGAGTCCCAGAAACAGAGAGTAGCAGAAACTAGTCAATATTCGCGAGCCAGTCTGAGTAGCGTGCCGAATACGGTGATCCCGCAGAATTTGTTCAGATCCTCCAGCTATATAAAAACTCCTCGGAGTGAGATTAGTCCCAGCTTTCATCGGTGTATTTATTGGCGACAAGCCAAACGTGCTAAGGTATGGCAACCCCTGGGTAAGCCTCAGTTAATTCCCTTGCGGTTGCTAGGACTGGGAACATTCATGGCTTTGCTGTGGTTACTGGGAGTAATACTCAATTTAACCACGGCATTGATTAACTTTGCTTTAGACAAATTACCTTACCTAACAGTCCAAAAGTTGCCGCACAGCAACCCTGCGCCATTGTTATTGATAGTTTTATTGATTATGATGGGACTATCACCTTGGTTGTTAGATAGGCTATTAGGAAAGTCTTATGGACAGACTGAATTGTCCAAGGATTTATTAAATCGCCACAGTCGCGAAACGGCTAGAGTCATACAACGTTACTGTCAACAGCGTCGCTGGCACTGTCCTAAACTCCGAATTTTACCCATAACAGCACCAATGGCGTTGACTTATGGTAGTCTGGCTAACAACGCTCGGATTGTAGTTACTCAGGGACTATTAGAGCAACTGGCAGATGATGAAATTGCGACTATTTATGCCACACAGTTAGGACATATTGCTCATTGGGATTTTGCGGTTATGTCTCTGGTGTTGCTGCTTTCACTACCCATTCATCGACTATATGAGCAAATATCGACATGGGGAAACAGGAAGTCAGAGGGAATTTGGTATAAGCCCATCAATGTTTTGGCGAGTGTGATTTATGGATTGTGGTATGTGCTTACTACTATTAGTTTATGTTTGTCGCGGTTGCGGCTTTACTATAGCGATCGCCTAGCTGCGGAAATTACCGGTAATCCCAACGCTCTGACTCGTGCTTTACTGAAAATTGCTATGGGTATTTCTGCTGATATCCAAAAATCAGAACAAACAAGTTGGCATTTGGAAAGTTTAAATTTCTTAATACCAGTCGGTTATGAGCAGAGCCTTTGTTTGGGTAGTATTGCTGGTCAACGCCCCTTTGAATCTCTATTGATGTGGGATAGTCTTCATCCATATCGCCACTGGTTTACTATTAATAATAGCCATCCTTTAATAGGCGATCGCATCCAACGTCTGAGCCAAATTGCTCGCCATTGGCATATAGATACTGAAATAAATCTCAATAGCCTGGGGTTGACCGTAGCCGAAGCCCAAGCAACTTATCAGGTAAAGAGTCAGTCATTCTTATTGCAAATCGCTCCTTTTTTGGGTATTCCCCTGGGTTTGGTATTTGCGGGTTTCACTTGGCTGATGTGGCAAACTGCTGTCAATCTGAGGTGGTTAAATCTCCAGTGGACATACAAAGATTGGACTGTGATTACGGGTTTTCTACTAATGGGCTTTAGCATCGGTATGGTGTCGCGGATGAGTTCATTTTTTCCAGACATCAAAACTGCTACTGTCCAGGATGATCAAAGCCTGATCAACCTCTTAACTAATCCATCTGCGCTTCCTATTGATAGTATAAGCGTGCAACTTGTGGGTAAGCTCCTGGGTCGTCGAGGTACGGGTAATTGCTTAGGACAAGACCTAATACTTCAGTGCAGCACGGGGTTAGTGAAATTACACCACATTCCTCTGGGACAGTCAGTTAATCCCCAAGATTTAATTGGTCGGCAAATTATAGTTACAGGCTGGTTTCGCCGAGGAGCAACACCCTGGATTGATATTCACACAGTGCAAACTCAAACTGGTAAAAATATTTATAGTCCTCATCCCATTTGGTCTACTTTTGTGGCTGTAGCTGCACAGGCTTGGGGTGCATACATTTTTCTCACCGGCTAGTACTACCTTGAACTCAACAGCCAAAAGCCAAACTCACCTCCTAGGGAATGTGGATAAAAATTGCACCCTGAGTCAATGAATCTTCTTTTGCTCCAGAAGCCCGGCTGAAAACCCTACTAGAAAATCCAGGGGGGTATATCCCCAAAGTTAACCCTTGTGGGGATAAGAACCTCTGGACTAGATCACCCATGCAGTCACAAATATACCAGCCAATGGCTGGTTTTTGTTTATGATGATCCCCCTTGAGGAAAAAAAAGTATTTTATGCTACGATATACAAATGTTGTTATTAAAAATGTATGCTTTGAACTAGTTACGTAGATGATACCATGGTAATATAAGAAATGGTATTTAATTCTGCGGACAGAGCTATCCTAAGCAAGCATTAAAACTTGTGGGTGATCACATCAAGATTCCTTTGGTAAACACCGTTAAACGTTGGTTCAATTTTGATAGTTTCCTATCCTAATGCCATCCAATTTGCAGTTTGAAGACATTAAGGAAGTGCGAATCTTGCCAATAAATCAGTTTTTATTGCTGATTTCGTCTATAAAAAAAGAATCCGCAATCAACCACTATCTTAATCCAGACAACGCTTTAGCAATTGACCCTGGCATCAAGAATTGGTTAAGCTGTGTTTCCAACAGTGGAAATAGTTTTATCTTTGATGGACGCAAAGTTAAAAGTCTTAACCAATGGTAAAACAAACGTCTTGCAATGCTCACACAGGTCTGTATGCAAGTTTTGACCCTTGCTCCCAGATTTCGGATCTGGGAAACGAAAACTAAAAGCGAAGTGGCAAGGTTGATACCTGTCACGTAGCAGCAGTTGACAATTCCCGGCTCTTAAGACAGGGAAGAGGTGAAGAATCTGATAATTGAGGTGCTGTTAGCTGAGTATTGTATGCGCTTTTGTATTAAACAAGCCTGATCCCAACAAAAAATTGTATTGTATAGGTTGACAGTTTGGAGTAAAAAATTTGGTTGATAGCAGTTTTGGTAAAGTAATACTTTTCTTGCCTTGCCATATTCGTTCAAATCTGGAGGTATAGTTCATGTCCATTCGCCTATATATAGGCAATTTGCCAAAAGAAGAAATAGATCGTCAAGATTTGCAAGCAGTTTTTGCCGCTGAAGGCGATGCTGTGACTACAAAACTAATTAAAGACCGCAAAACTGGCAAATGCCGTGGTTTTGGTTTTCTCACGGTCAACAATGACGAGCAAGCTGATCAAATTATTGAAAAGTATAATGGTCAATTGTTCAAAGAGACGCCCCTCAAGCTAGAAAAAGCATTACCTCGAACCAAACCTGAGGAAGCTGAAGAGCAACCTGCTAAAGCAGCTAGTGGTGTTAGTGGTCATCCGGCTCCTACACCAAAAGAAGGCGGTCGTCGTGAGAAAGGTTCTAAGAAGTCACGGCGTGGCGGCGGTGGTGCTGTGCGGGAAACCAGCACAAGTGCTGAATCAGATGCAATTCGTCCAGATCCACGTTGGGCTTCTGAATTAGAAAAGCTCAAGCAGATGTTAGCAGCACAAAGCTAATTGAGTCTAGAGGGGAGAGGAATTAAAATTAAAAATCGCGGTTTTTAGGTTTTAATTCCCTATAAATCCCCCTTTGTCGAGTTTTTCTAGGAAATGATTATTAGTGTGGTGCCAAATTTTTCTGAAATTTATCTATGATCTACGCACATGGAAAAAAATTTCACAGGATTCTTTATGCCCATGTTGTGTGAATTATATCAAGAATCGCGATGTCTACCCTGAGCTAGGCCTAGGCAATGTCAGCAGATCGGGTCATGACGGACATATCTTCATACCCTCCTCTAAGTTCACTTTGGGGGAGGGTTGCTTTTATGAGAATTAGATTTGCAGTTATCTACTGGCATTAGATATCAATGTACAGTAGATTACATCTGAGTGAGGTACAAAAGGCTGGGAAAGATGCCCAACCCACAAGATTTATAATATTAAACTGTGTATTTTATACTTCACAAGTGCTGTATACGCAAATAACTATAGACTGAGTACCCAAAAGATTAAATTGTTGGACATAATTAAATTAAAATAAAGATTACTCAAAGTTCCTAAATAATCATGTAAGAGGCGAAACTTTGACGATACATTCTCAGAATAAGCAACAGACAAACTATGAAACCTACTACCGACAAATGTATTGCCTTAATTTCTGTTCATGGAGACCCGGCGATTGAAATTGGTCAGGAAGAGGCAGGTGGACAGAATGTTTATGTGCGTAATGTGGGTGAAGCACTCGCGAAGCTGGGATGGCAAGTTGATATGTTTACCCGGCTGAGTAGAGAACAAGATAAAATTGTGCAATTGAGCGAAAATTGCCGCACTATTCGTTTAAAAGCAGGTGCTGTAGAGTTTGTACCCCGAGATAATCTGTTGGCATATATGCCGGAATTTTTGGATAATTTCCTGGAATTCCAAAGACACAATGGTATAACGTATCAGTTGGCGCACACAAACTACTGGCACTCTAGCTGGATAGGGATGCAACTCAATAAAATCCAAGGTACGGGGCAAATTCATACTTACCATTCACTGGGAGCCGTTAAGTACAGTACAATAGAAAATATTCCCATAATTGCTAGTCAGCGATTGGCAGTGGAAAAAGAAGTGTTGGAGAGGGCAGAAACAATTGTGGCCACAAGTCCCCAGGAAAAGGAACATATGCGATCGCTGGTTTCCCCTCAAGGTAATATTGAAATTATTCCCTGCGGTACAGATATTCGTAGCTTTGGTTCTATTGACCGTCAAACAGCAAGATTACAATTGGGAATTGCACCGGAGACTAAACTTGTATTCTATGTGGGACGTTTTGATCGACGTAAAGGAATAGAACACTTGGTGCGTGCGGTCAACGAATCCCAATTACGTGGTGATCAAAACCTGAAATTAATTATTGGTGGTGGTAGCACTCCCGGTAATAGTGATGGGATGGAGCGCGATCGCATCGAGAATATAATTAATGAATTGGGGATGAGTGAATTTACGACCCTCACTGGTCGCCTGAGTCAGGAAATATTGCCGACTTACTACGCTGCGGCTGATGTTTGCGTAGTTCCGAGTCACTATGAACCCTTTGGACTAGTGGCCATTGAAGCCATGGCTAGTTATACGCCTGTAGTAGCCAGTGATGTAGGTGGGCTGCAATTTACTGTAGTTCCCGAAATCACAGGTTTATTAGCTCCACCCAAAGATGTAGCCGCCTTTGCAGCTGCAATAGATCGGATTTTGTTAAATCCACAATGGCGAGACGAATTAGGTAAAGCTGGAAGAAAACGGGTAGAAAGTAAGTTTAGTTGGGATGGGGTAGCCACCCAGCTAAGTCAACTCTACAGTGAAATTTTGCAGAAAAAAGTTAAAGAACCAGCATTGATCCAGTAATTAATAGGTCATCATAACTCTTGTGCAACCAGTTGACTATACTACCCTAACTGCTGCTTGTAGCGAACTACGCGCTCACTGGCTGCCATCTCGATTAGAACAAGTTTATCAGCGCGATCGCTATACTATTGCTGTAGCATTACGCACCCTCAAACAAAGGGACTGGCTAGAGATTTCTTGGCATCCCCAAGCGGCGCATATTTGTATTGGCGAACCACCCCCAAGATTACCAGATACATTTACCTTTAGCCAACAATTAGTACATCAATTAGGTGGACTGGCCTTGGTGGAAATTCAAGCCATCGCCCCTTGGGAGCGTGTTGTTAACTTACAATTTGCCCGCCGTCCTGGAGAGGAGGCACTGTACCATATATATGTAGAGGTGATGGGCAAATACAGCAACGTTATCCTCACCGATGCTAACAATATGATGATCACAGCTGCCCATCAAGTTGGTCAGCATCAATCTAGCGTCCGTCCCATTCAAACCGGACAACCTTATGAAACCCCACCCAAACTCACTGGACCTGTTCCTAGTTTGAGTGAATCTGCTCAACGCTGGCAAGAACGGGTCAGCTTAGTACCAGGAGCAATTAAGCCTCAGTTATTAAAAAGTTATAGCGGCTTGAGTTCTGCCTTAGTGGAATCCATGTTACTTGCGGCAGATTTAGCCCCGGAAACCAGCACAGAGCAGCTCCAACCTGACGACTGGGAACGACTATTTAGACGATGGCAAGAATGGCTACAAGCATTGGATTTGAATAAATTCCAACCAGCTTGGACAGCAAAAGGATATACAGTCATGGGTTGGGGCGCAGTTGCACCAGAAAAAGATATCCAAACCTTAGTTAACAGATACTACACTGACGAATTAAATCAGCAAGTATTTTCTCAGTTACGGCATCAATTAAATCAAAAATTATATACTATTTTAGTAAAAATACGTAATAAAGCGCAAACCTTTGCCCAACGCCTACAGCAATCAGAACAAGCAGATGAATATCGCAAAAAAGCGGATTTGTTGATGTCTCACCTGCAAAAATGGCAACCAGGGATGACAGAAATTATCCTGACTGATTTTGAGACAGAACAACCAATAGCCATCGCCCTCTTACCAGATAAAAACGCCGTCCAAAATGCCCAACGCCTTTACAAACAGCACCAGAAACTTAAACGCGCTCGTAGTGCTGTGGAACCATTGCTTGGGGATGTCAACTCAGAAATTAACTATTTAGAGCAAGTAGAAGCCGCCGTCGCTCAGATAGAAAACTACCAAACAGCAGCAGATTTGCAGGCTTTGGAAGAAATCCGTGACGAGTTAATTGCACAGAAATATTTAGAAGACCCAGGATATCGCAGTCGCGGCGAAACCACAAGCACGAATTTTCATCGTTATCATACCCCCAGCGGGTTTGAAGTCTTAATCGGTCGTAATAATCGTCAAAATGACCAATTAACCTTTCGTGTGGCTGGAGATTATGATTTATGGTTCCACGCTCAAGAAATACCCGGAAGTCATGTACTACTACGTTTAGAACCGGGTGCAGTTCCCGAATCCGTAGATTTACAATTTGTGGCTAATCTTGCAGCCTACTACAGTCGTGGCCGTCAGAGTGACCAAGTACCAGTAGTTTATACTCAGCCCAAGCACGTTTACAAACCCAAAGGAGCCAAGCCGGGTATTGCTATTTATAAGCAGGAGCGCATCATCTGGGGACAGCCGCAATTAGTCATTAGTGATTAGTCCGTGAGAATTTTTCGCCATTTCCACCTGCGGGAATTTTGAATTTATGCTCTTAGATAGAGGCTGATTGTCGGGGGATATATGTTTTTTTAGAGATTTTTATCAAAAAACTGTGTTGACTGTTACAATAATGTTAAGAAAGGTTGCCCGTTAGTTTTGGGAACGCGCAATTTGGTTTTAACTCTGTTGAGAAGACAACGCGGAAAAAGATATTTTAGACCAGCTGTGGAAAGCTGGTCTTTTTTGTGGGATATGAGATTGGTGATCTTTAGAAACTAAATCTAGTTCTCAGGGCACCAATCACAACATCATTATTGTTATTGTTATGATTTGGAGATGTTAACCAGATCAAACCGGGGGTAATGGTAATGTTGTCACTGAGTTGATACTGGTAGAAAGCCTCCAGGTGATAGGAGGTATTTGGATCTGTACTTACTCCTGGAATGGTAGAAGTTGTAACTTTAGGTTCTACACCAGCAATAATCCCAGCTAAGTTACCTCTTTTACCCAAATCCGGGAAGCCCAGGGTAACCGCATAATTCCAAACTTCAGCTTTTCCCGGGTTGTCTGTTAACTGACTGTTGGTGTATCCAGCCCAACCACCTAAGACAAATCTTTCATTGATGTCAATGGATGCTTGAACACCGTAGGAATTGCTGGAGAATGGTGTAGCTGGTATTGCGGTCGCGTTAGTGCTACCGCTAACTAGGGGCTTGCGGTAGGAGTTGATATAAGTTAAACCTAGGCTAATGCGATCGCTTGGTTTAAGAGTCAGCTGTGCTAAAGCTCCGTAAGGACCATTAAATAAACCGCTCCCATCTGAGGGGTCGTTAGGAGTACTAGTTAAATATCCTAAGTTGAGTGCTAATCTGTCACCGAACTGGTGGCTGACTCCCAACCCCGCACCACCTAGCTGGTTGTAAATTGGGTTACGTGTACCAAAGGTAGACAAGGCACCACGACTACCATCACCGTCAAGTATATTGACTGTATTGGTGATGTCATCTGCAGCGCCATTATTGGCGATCGCAACTACTTGTGTGTTTGCACTGAGGGGAAATTTGTAAAATACAGTATCTATCTGGGCATCAGTAGTGCCAGTCCCACCAGCAAAGGCTAAACCACCCTCTGGTGTACTAATGTTAGGGCTGAGAAGATTGTTAGCGGCGATGCGGGTAAACAGGGTATCTTGCCCTGTAAAACTGGTAACAAATTCAATGCGCGATCGCAGTCCCAGGGTTGTATTCTTCTGTGTGATGCTTTGATCATCGCCCAAAACACCACTCATAACTGCCACTACTTCCCCTTGCAGCTTAGTAGTAGTGGAAAACTGATTTGCTTCCAATTTAGATGTGCGTGCTTCTAGTAAATCTACGCGCCCCCGTAGTGTTGCTAGTTCTGCGGAGAATTCTTCTTGTAACCTTTGTAGTCTGAGTATATCTTGTTGTGTGATGACGTTGGTAGTAGCCTCAGCAATTAACTCATTCACACGATCTAAACAAGCATTCAAAGCCGCGGCGAACTCATATCTTGTTAAAGTGCGATTACCGCGAAAAGTGTTATCTGGATAACCTGAAATACAACCATAACGTTCAATCAATGAGCGCAATGCTTGAAAAGCCCAATCAGTAGGTCTGACATCAGATAACTGAGAAACCGAGGTAGTTTGGGCTATTACCTCACCTGTTGTCAAGTTATGAGCTTGAGTTTCTTGATTCTGTATTACTGATGTTGTCGGTATTTCCCCTGCATAGACAGAGCCACTAAACAACAGGATATTACAGGCAAATACTGGGCTAATCGGTAGATACTTCCAGAATTCTCGCATTTCCTTCCTCACACTTATTTATCGTAGATTGCACTCACACTCAGCATTTTCGAGAATAATTTGCTGAAAAAGTATATTCAGGATATTAACAGGAGTTTAAGAATTTTCCTATCACTACAACTTAACAACTTCTTTTTATACTTAAGGCAAAAATTAAAAAAAACAGTATCTTAGGTAACACTTATTAGTTATTTCCGTGCCGACAATATCAAATAATTGACATATTTTATACTCTATTCGATTAACTGCACCAAGATATTAGTTGGGTAACTCCTGTATATTGTGTGAGAATGAGACTTATTCTATAATATCCAAGTAAGTTCATTGACAACAAAAGTAGAGTCATCATTAAGGGGTATAAAAACCGTGATCTGGAATCTTTTAAGACCTATAACAGGTAAACACAGCCGAGGTATCCTGACTTTAATAGCTCTACTGACATTTTCAGTGGTTATTGGCTGTAACCAATCAAATACAAGTACGGTAGAAGAACAGACACCCCAAGTACAGCCAGAAAAAACCAAAGTTGTCGCTACAATTTTGCCGACTTATTTGTTTACTAAGGCTGTAGCAGGGGAAGCGGCAGATGTATCAATTATCGTGACCCCAACTACCGATGTGCATGATTACCAATCAACACCGGATGATGTGAAAGCGATTTCTACAGCCGCAATATTAGTAAAAAATGGTTTGGGATTAGAAGAATTTCTGGACAATACTATCAAAAATGCCGAAAATCCTGACTTAATCAAAATCGATGCTAGTCAAGGTCTTAAAACGTTAAATGCCATTTCCGCGGTTGATAAAACGGTAACAGAACATGGTCATAGTCACGGTCACAGTCATGACCATGGTGATGGAAATCCTCACGTGTGGTTAGACCCAGTTTTAGTAAAACAGCAGGTAGTAAATATTCGGGATGGATTAATTGCTGCGGATCCTGCTAATCAAGCTACTTATGAAGCCAATGCTGCGGCTTATCTGCAAGAATTGGATAAATTACATCAAGAGTTTGAGCAAACTTTACAGAAGACTCCGAACTGTACCTTTATTACCTTTCATGATGCCTTTCCATATTTAGCTCAACGCTATAATCTCAAACAGGTTGCTGTGGTACAAATTCCTGAAGACCAACTTTCACCAGCAGATGTACAAAGAGCTGTTAACGCTGTGAAAAAGTATAATGCTAAGGCTGTATTTAGCGAGCCAGGGGTAGATAATAAGTTATTAACTAGTCTTGCTCAAGATTTGAATGTAACTGTGCGTAACTTGGATTCTCTAGAAACTACTGGGGGTGATACAAATCCACAGTATTACTTCCAGGCTATGAGAAACAACTTGCAAATTCTTGAGGCTGGGTGTCAGTAATTGCATGGCAACGCCAGTGATATTAATGATTAATTACCGATAATCCAGGACTAATGATGTCTCCTATTTTAAAGGTCGAAGGATTAAATGTATATCAAGGCAGTTATTTGGCTGTTAGAGATGTGACGTTTGAATTGCTAGCAGGAACAGATACGGCTGTTGTTGGTCCTAATGGTGCCGGTAAAAGTACTTTGGTAAAAGCAATTTTAAATTTGATTCCCCACAGTAGTGGTCAGATTGAAATTTTTGGTCGCCCGATGACCAAGTTAGGAAATTTGCGTCACCGATTGGGTTATATGCCCCAAAATTTTATCTTTGACCGCAGTTTCCCTATTTCTGTAGGCGAATTAGTGGGACTGGGATGGGAAAACCCCAACAAAAAGCACAATTTATTTTTTCCCTTGTGGAGAAAAGATAGGCAAAAATCGGCAGCAATAGGGGAGGCGATGCGGCGAACCGATGTTTATCATCTCAAGGATAAAGCTATTGGAACTCTGAGCGGGGGTCAGTTGAAGCGGGTATTGCTGGCTTATTGTTTGGTCACTCCTCGGCAATTATTGATACTAGATGAAGCCTTTGCCGGCGTTGATGTCCAGGGTATAACAGATTTTTACGCCTTGTTAAATGAGTTAAAGCACGAAGAAGGTTGGACTGTGCTACAGGTTTCCCATGATATTGATATGGTCAGTCATCATTGCGATCGCGTTCTGTGTCTGAACCAAACTGTTGTATGTACTGGTAAACCTGAAATTGCCCTTTCACCCCAAAATCTATTAGCAACCTATGGGCCAGGATTCAGTCCTTACCATCATCAGCATTAATATTTTCAGATGGGGTATTTATAGCCTTTTTCAGGCTCATGAAGTACACACCAATTCCCTGTTCCCTCAAACTAAAAAAAAATGTACCTCACGAGCATGGGAAATGCTATATTATCGTAATTTACTGCTAATGAAATTCTGCCATAACTTTGATTTTTGTTTTTATTCCGGTTCATCTAAATGTTCAGCAACAGCCTGATAAAGATGGAAAATATGATGATCGTGGAGGTGATAAAATACATTACGCCCTTGTTTACGATAGCGGACTAGTCGCATTGCTCTTAGGTTTCTTAGCTGATGGGAAACCGCCGATTCGCTTATGTTTAGTAATCCTGCTAAATCACCTACACACAGTTCTTTGGTCGCTAAAAAAGAAAGAATCCTCAGACGATTAGGATCTCCTAAAAAGCTAAAAAATTCTGCCATACGTTGAGCTTTTTCGGGGCTGATAATTTGTTCTGCTAAGTCTTGCACAATACTAATATCTATAGTGATCTTTCTTAAATTATACTCAATGTTTTACAGTTTCAAAATTAAATCTAATTTTAATCATCTTATTTGTTTGATGGGAGTTTTTCAAGATTTACCTTATATAGATTGTCCTTATGTACTTATACTCGATTTTACTGACAAACTTAGTAGCGATCGCTCCCGGTGCTGATTTAGTAAATTTATTACAATTTCCTTTCATGCAGCGAGCGATCGCCGGTGCTGTGTTAATGGGAATACTAGGAGGATTACTGGGCAGTTTTGCGACATTGCGCCAACTATCGTTTTTCAGCCATGCTGTGGGTCATGCAGCATTAATTGGTGTGATCTTAGGGGTATTGCTACAGTTGGATCCAACTTTGATGCTACTACCCTTTACATTAGTATTTGGGGTGGTTGTCCTTTATTTGATTGATAAAACCGATTTAGCCAGCGATAGCGTTCTGGTAATAGTGCTATCAGGAGCATTAAGTATTGGCTTGCTCTTGACTAGCTTCGTCCCCGGTTATCGGGGAAATTTAATGAGAGTATTGTTTGGGGATATTCTGGCCATCGACAATACAGATTTGATTGTGACGCTAGTCTTGCTGGTAGTCAGTGGCGTATTTTTATTTTCCACCCTGCAACAGCAAATTTTGCTGACCCTTAACCCGGATGTAGCTCAAGTACAAGGGGTTCCGGTGCAATTGTATCGCTATACCTTTGTAATGCTACTTTCCCTAGCTGTGGCTGTGACAATTACAGCCGTTGGTGTTTTGCTAGTCAATGCTTTTTTAGTGATTCCCGCTTCTACAGCTAAGTTGATGAGTCATCACTTTCACCGCTTTTTGGTGTTATCAATCATCATAGGTTCTACCACAAGTATTGCTGGTATTATGGTTTCGGGTGTTTTTAACCTGGCATCAGGGCCTAGTATTGTGGTGGTGCAGTTTTTGTTTTTTTTGGCTGTTTTCTTGTCAGTGAAGTTGAAGTTGAAACTAAATTGAAATCTTGGGAAATTTTTTTCCTCCAACCCCTTGCCAAACTCTTTTGCCTGTGCTAAATTAAATAATCGTTGGTTAAATAAATCAACCAGCCGGGATAGCTCAGTTGGTAGAGCAGAGGACTGAAAATCCTCGTGTCACCAGTTCAAGTCTGGTTCCTGGCATTTTATTTTATTATAACCCTTGAGGCTCATTAGTTTCAAGGGTATAATTATTACTGCAAATCATCAGATAGGTCAGATGGGTGAATCCTCAAAAGAAAAAAACGATGGTTGTGGCAATTTTATTAAATATATCAAGATATCAAGTCAGATTGGCTGCTAAAAGTTTTAATACTTGCCCCTAATTGTCTATGTAGGGGTGTAGGGAATTATATCACATCATCCATTCCGATGCGCGCTCGCCTAAATCAAGAGGAATACTCACAGCCTTACCTAAACGGGGACGCTCCCGGGTTTGGGTAATAAATGTTTGCACTTGCACAGCACCACCCAAGGCATGAAGATAATTAGCAATGCTATCAAGATGTTCTTGGTACTCCGCCTCAGTCAAGGGAAAAGAAGCTTGCTCAAGATACTTCCACATGATTTGTAGAAATATCTTGCCTTTTGTGCGGCGGAACTGCAGATCATAGGAGTATCCCCACTTGTCAAGTAATAATTTGCGTAATTCCTTTCCTGTCATAGCTTTCCTCCATTAGATTTTACATTTAGTTATGATGTTACGTTCCGTGACTCAAGTATGATAGAGATATAAAGAAATGTAATGCTAAGAAAACAGATGCTCAATATATCTTGAAATAAAGAAATTTAGCATCATTGTAGTCCTTGGCATTTCGACTTAAACAGGAGTTGCTCAAGTGTTGGTACTCTTGTAAGCATGATGAACAAAATACACAAAGAGCGCGTAGATTATGGCTCAATTTTCTGAATCAATGGACGTACCCGATATGGGGCGTCGTCAGTTCATGAATCTGTTGACTTTTGGAACTGTAACTGGTGTGGCTCTGGGTGCATTGTACCCTGTAGTCAAGTACTTTGTTCCACCTGCCAGCGGTGGCGCGGGTGGCGGTACCACTGCAAAAGACGAGTTGGGTAATAATGTTAGTGTAAGTAAGTTTCTGGAAAGCCATAACGTAGGCGATCGCCCCTTAGTTCAAGGACTCAAGGGAGACCCCACCTATATTGTGGTAGAAAGCAAAGAAGCTATTGCTGATTACGGTATTAATGCTATCTGCACACACTTAGGCTGTGTTGTTCCCTGGAATGTAGCAGAGAACAAGTTTAAGTGTCCTTGTCACGGTTCCCAGTACGATGCAACTGGTAAGGTGGTCAGAGGCCCAGCACCGCTATCTTTGGCTCTCGCACACGCCAAAGCAGAAGATGACAAAATCGTCTTGACCCCTTGGACTGAAACCGACTTCCGTACCGGTGAAGAACCTTGGTGGTCTTAATTAAGTGCCGCGACTAATCACCAATGACCAGTTAACCAGAGAATCATTGTCCTTATAGAGATGAGAAATGCCTGTACCACAGCGAGTGTGACTCGCACTGCTAAAGCAATGGTCAAAACATTGCTCATAGCGATCGCTACCTTGACATTTTACTTGACTAGCGATCTAGCCTTACCTCAAAGCGCTGCCGCTTATCCCTTTTGGGCTCAACAAACCTATCCTGAAACTCCCCGGGAACCGACAGGGCGGATTGTTTGCGCTAACTGTCACCTAGCAGCTAAACCAGCAGAAGTAGAAGTTCCTCAATCAGTTCTACCTGATACTGTGTTTAAAGCAGTGGTGAAAATCCCCTATGATACCAGCGTCCAACAGGTTGGGGCTGATGGTTCTAAAGTTGGCTTGAATGTCGGCGCTGTACTGATGTTACCCGAAGGGTTCAAAATTGCACCAGCAGACCGCATTCCTGAGGAACTTAAAGAGGAAGTAGGTGATGTTTACTTCCAACCCTACACTGAAGACCAGGAGAATGTGCTGCTTGTAGGACCCATCCCCGGTGAACAGTATCAAGAAATCGTCTTCCCAGTTCTTTCTCCTAACCCAGCTACCGATAAAAATATTCACTTCGGTAAATATTCAGTTCACCTAGGCGCAAACCGTGGACGTGGACAAGTTTATCCTACTGGCGAAAAGAGCAATAATACCATTTACAATGCTTCCGCTACTGGTACAATTACTCAGATTGCGAAACAAGAAGATGAATATGGTAGTGCCAAATATCTAGTTAACATCCAAACAGAATCTGGCGATACCATTATTGATACCATTCCCCCCGGTCCAGAATTGATTGTTTCCGAAGGACAATCTGTTACTGCTGGTGATGCTTTGACTAATAACCCCAATGTGGGTGGATTTGGTCAGAAAGATGTAGAAATTGTATTGCAAAATTCCGCAAGGGTTCAAGGATTGATTGCCTTCATTGCTCTTGTGATGTTAGCTCAAGTTATGCTTGTGCTCAAGAAGAAGCAAGTGGAAAAAGTCCAAGCTGCTGAACTTAATTTCTAAATTCTTTGCTAAATCAATGAGTATGAGGACAGGCATTTTGCCTGTCTTTTTTTGTATGTTAACTTATTTACCGGCGTAGAAAAAAGCGATTTCTTTGGGTTTGAGGGGCGCAAAACCTGCTTCTACTAGCATTTGATCTAGTTCTGGTTGTGGAATGTGTTTAGCGCCAATGCGCACAATCCGCGATCGCATGGTATTCGATACACCACTGCGTTGTCTATTGGCCTCTAATCCCATCACCTGATTATACAGTTCTAGTTTTTCTGGGGGAATGGGGGAACCATCAAAATCAATTCCCTGGGCGATCGCTTCATCGATGGCATCAGCACCTTTAGTTGTACTCATGGTATTTTATTCTCAATTCTCTGGGTAGATTTTACCAGTCTTTCCCGGATCAAGAAAAAATATCGAGTCTTGCGGATGAATGAGCTAATTTTGAGGTAACTTTACTTCACAATCAGATACAAAAAATTACGAGGTACTAATTAAATGCCCTTGTTTGTGAAAATTGAAGCCGGTAAAGTTGATAAATCCACCTTTGACCAATATGTCCCCGCCCATAAAGCCTATGTTGAGGATTTGATTGCTCAAGGACACAAAGCCCGCACAGGCTATTGGGTAGAAGACAGGGGCGGAATGTTACTGTTTGAGGCGGACTCTAGGGATGAAGCAGAGTCCATTGTGGCTCGTGACCCATTGGTGCAGCATGGCTGTGTGACTTATCAGCTTTATGAATGGAAAATTGTTGTGGAATAACACACACTTTGGGGATTTTAGTGTTATAGTAGTCGTAGACCTGGACATACGCGACTGTAACGCCCAAATCTTGTCAGGACCGGAAGGTAGCAGCAATACGGGATGCTTATAGTAGGCGTATTATCCGGGTCGCCCTATTTTTTAGCAGCGCTGAGTAACAATGCCTGGTTTTGGAGATATTGTTCAAAAAGCTTTTTACTTGGGTGTAGGATTGGCTGCTTACGCCACTGAGAAAGCAGGGGGTAAGTTGGGTGAACTGCGATCGCAAATCCAGAACCTGGCGGATGACATGGTGGCTAAGGGCGAAATGAACACGGAAGAAGCCCGGCGTTTTGTCGAAGATATGATGAAACAAGCCCAACAGTCGCCGAAATCTAGTGAAACTCCGGAGCAAAAACCAGCCTCTGAACCCCGCCGCATTGAAATTTTAGAAGAAGATGAAGGGGAAACCGTCAAAGATTCCCAAGATGCAAATAATGTTGATAAACTGCGTGAGCAAGTTCTCCAACTACAAGAACAGTTGAAAAAACTGCAAAAAAGCGAATAAGAGTAGTATTTAATACTAGCGATACTTAAACTAGGTGTATTATTGTTTGAGTTAAGATAAATGAATCATCCGGTTTACCAGAGATAGTGAAGTTTCACAGAAAACCGGGAATCTTAAGTGCAGAAATTTGATAATATACATTGACTAGTAGGATGTATTATAGTGGTGCAAGCCTGGTAGCACTAAACGTCCTGTTGACATTCAGTAAGGGCGTAAGTTTATGGAAGAATGGCAAAAAAACTTAGGGGAAATCCTGGAAACTGTAGCTGATGAAGTAGAGCGTTTTTTACTGGAAGTAAGTGACATGATAGATGGATTTTTTGAAGTCAGCGAAGAATTATCTGATCAGGTACAAAATTATATAGCTACGGAAATTGACCAGTATTTACAGGAACTAACAGATCCTATTTTGGAGGTTTACTGGGAACTGGAAGATGTGATGATAGATACAGACATTGGTTTCCCCTACGGAGTAGAAGCAACACCACAAAGGAATGCTGCTTGTATAGGTTGTCAGAATTATCACGGTCAAGTTTACGGTGGTAATTTGTTAGTCTGTGCTATGCATCCCCATGGGTGGGATGATGAAAATTGTCCTGATTGGGAAAAAGAAAATTAGAGCCATTATTTATATATCTTTGAAAGTATGAACAATTATTCATCGGAAACGGTATCTGAGTCACAGTCAGAAATGAAGTATGGAGAACGGGAAATTGCAGAAGGTCAATTAATTACTTTTCCTAATCCCCGTGTGGGTCGGCGATATGATGTGAGTATCACTTTACCAGAATTTACTTGTAAATGTCCTTTTTCTGGTTATCCTGATTTTGCTACGATTTATATTACCTATGTCCCAGATCAACGGGTGGTAGAGTTAAAGGCTTTGAAGCTCTATATTAATAGTTACCGCGATCGCTATATTTCCCATGAAGAGTCGGCTAACCAAATTTTAGATGATTTTGTGGCTGCTTGTGACCCGCTAGCAGTGACTATTAAGGCAGATTTTACCCCCCGTGGTAATGTCCATACTGTGGTGGAAGTGCGTCACCAGAAGGATGTTTAAACGCAAAGGTACGCAAAGGTCAGCGCAGAGGTACGCAAAGGGTTCCTCTGTCTGCTTTTATGTTTTTGCTGGGGATGAGAGGGTTTCTAGTATTTCTAAAATCTCTTTTTCAAATGCTACTTGGGCTCGGTTGGTTTTACCTCCAATATACAGGCGATCGCTTGTTTTTAATGCCCAAATTTGGGAATGGGAAAAATAACTCATGGTTGCGCCTAACATTAATAGGGCAAATCCGCTGTATACTATGGGGATGCCAGGGTCTGATTTGATTTGTAATCCGGTACTACCTATAACATCGACTATTTTTAAGTTAACGCCATTAATGTTAGTGGACATTCCTGTGCGGACTGTATCTACTAGTTTACCTGTGGAATCATAAATTAATACCATTCCTTGCAAGTCTTTGGCGATGACGGAAACCCCCTCACTTAAGTCTGGTTTGGTGGGTATCCAACTTCCCCACAGTCTTCCTTTACCTTTTGTGTCTAAGGAAGCCATAGGTAATTGAAAGATGGGGCTATTATTAAATTTAATCTGAATCGCGGAAATTCCCCAATCGGTTTGATAAAATGTGACTCCATGGTAGCGCAGGGGTTGATTCACGAAAATTTTTTGATGATCAATTTCTTCTCCCTGGTTATTCACTACCGACATATCGGAATAAAATTGGTCAATTCCACCGGTGGGAGTGTAATCAATCCAAAACCGATTTACGCGCACAGACCAATCTTTGAGGTTTTGGAAGTTTGCCCATGGTCCCGCGTCTATAATGTTTTTTACTTGAAATGTATCACCACTAGATATCATTTCTTGGGCAATAAATCCAGTCATCGCTCCCAAAATTCCCCCCAGGAGGATGGTGACAATCCCCACATGGACGATAATAGGTCCAATACGTCCCATAATTCCTTTGCGGGCGTAAAGAATATCCTGTTTTTCCGGTTCTTGAAATATTGTATACTTGCGCTTGTGTAAGATTTGCTTTAAGGATTGCACAGAAATATCATCTAATTCCGCACTCAATGCTAACTTTTGAAATTGTCGCGGTTCTTGGTAATATTTCCACCGACGAGCGGTTTTTAAAGCTGGTAGTTGACGGGTGAAGGTACAAGCTGTCAGACTAGCACCAAATACAATCAATAACCCCAAGTACCACCAAGTGCGATATACATGGTCTAAACCCACGACTTGAATTACTTTCCAAGTTAAGAAACCAAATAAAGCTGGATGTTCGGGGTAGTTAGTCTGATAAAATGCCGGTGACTGACCTTGTTCGATGACTGTACCGCTAATGCTAAAAACAGCAATTAATAGTAAAAGTGCGATCGCTAGGCGTAAATTAGTGAGTACAGGTAAAACCTCCTTGCGCAATATTCGCCCCGGTACTGACCACCAAGATGCTGTAAATGCTGAATTTTCTGTAGTCATTGCTTAAAAACTGCTCAAGGGAAACCGCGAAATTAAAGAAAATACACCAAATCCCACCAATAGCACCCCACTAACTGGATTAATCCAACCAGACCACCGCCGGAGTTCCAGCAGCTTTTTGATAGTAGCAGTAAAAGTACCGGCTAAAATCAAAGGTACTACATAGCCGGCTGTGTATGATAGTAACAACACAGCGCCCATAATTAAATCTTGTGTACTAGCCACCCAACCCAGTAAACTGGCTAAAACTGGAGTACTACAAGGAGAAGCAACCAAACCAAAGGTTAAACCCAGGGAATAAGACCGCACCCCCGCTGGTAAATCTGAGGAAATCCACTTAGTTTCACCTAAAGATGGAAATTGTAGGGGTAATGCTTCTAGTAAGTTCAACCCCATGAGAATGGCGATCATACTGACGATAATTGGTAAACCGACTCCCACTTGACCATAGACTTTACCAACAAAAGCTGCTACAATCCCTAAACCTGCCAGGGTAGTCGCTAAACCTAAAGCAAACCATGTAGATTGAGCTGCTGCTTGTAAGCGGCCTTTAGCTTCATAACCCCCAATGTAACCAATAGTAATTGGGAGCATAGAAAGCATACAGGGGGTAAGACTAGTAAGTAAACCAGCTGCAAAAATTATGCCAATACTTAGTAGACTGATGTGGGTTAGTTGGGAAGATACTAAGCCATTGGCAAATTGTTCTAGTTCGTAAAATCGTGTTTGTAGAGTCTCCAGCATGGGATATTTAACCGGCAAATGCTTGTTATATTAGCATTCTAGCTGATTATAGGATTAATGTTGAGGCTAAAATTCAGATGGTTAACTATCACCCTACCAGCCATAAATATATTCTACTTCTAGAACAGGTAAACCTTTGCGTACCTTTGCGCGTACCTTTGCGTACCTTTGCGTTAAAAAACCCGAACCACCACCCCAAAAACTCATAAGCAACACCGCCAAACCCCAACCATCACACACAGATAAGAGTGAGTACAAAATTAATTTACAACAGATGTCAAAATTTAGCAAATGATAGAATTCCCAACAGAGTCAAAATTATAGATAAATACATATAAAATCTGCCAAATTCTCTATCGCTACACACAAAAGAAAGAGAACACACATGAACCAGAACTTTGCAACCATTGACGGTAATGAAGCTGTTGCGCGTGTTGCGTACAAATTAAACGAAGTAATTGCCATTTACCCTATCACACCCTCCTCAGCCATGGGTGAATGGGCAGATGCTTGGTCAGCTGCAAACCGTCCCAACCTGTGGAATACTATTCCCAGCGTCGTCCAGATGCAGAGTGAAGGTGGCGCAGCTGCTGCTGTACATGGCGCGTTACAAACGGGTTCTTTGAGTACCACCTTCACCGCTTCCCAGGGGTTGCTGTTGATGATACCTAACCTCTACAAAATCGCCGGTGAATTAACTAGTACTGTGGTTCATGTCGCCGCGCGTTCTTTGGCTACCCACGCTTTATCAATTTTCGGTGATCATAGTGATGTCATGGTATGCCGTGCTACAGGTTTCGCCCTGTTGTGTTCCGCTTCGGTGCAGGAAACCCATGATTTTGCGTTCATCGCCCAAGCTGCTACTCTGGAAACACGTATATCATTTCTGCACTTCTTTGATGGTTTCCGCACATCACATGAAGTGCAGAAAGTCAATTTATTATCAGATGAACAATTGCGATCGCTGATTAAAGAAAATCTAATTTTAGCCCATCGCGCCCGCGCCCTCACCCCAGACCGTCCGTTATTGCGGGGTACAGCCCAGAATCCCGATATTTACTTTCAGTCCCGGGAAGCTGCTAACCCCTATTATAACACAACTCCTGCTATTGTCCAACGCCTCATGGATGAATTTGGGGAAATTACAGGCAGATATTACCAAATCTATGAATATCACGGTGCGGAGGATGCACAACGGGTAATTATTCTCATGGGTTCGGGTTGTGAAACTGTCCATGAAACTGTAGATTATCTCAACGCCTTGGGGGAAAAGGTGGGAGTGCTGAAAGTGCGACTCTATCGCCCCTTTGATGTGGAAAGATTTATGGCGGTCTTACCTAAGAGCGTAGAGGCGATCGCCGTCCTTGACCGCACCAAAGAACCAGGGAGCGCGGGGGAACCCTTATATTTAGATGTAGTCACCGCCATTCATGAAACTGGGGGAAATAAGCCGAAAGTTATCGGTGGTCGTTATGGTCTGTCCTCCAAGGAATTTACCCCAGCTATGGTCAAGGGAATTTTTGATCATCTGGCTCAAGCAGAACCGCAAAATCACTTTACTATTGGTATTAATGATGATGTCAATCATACATCTTTGAGTTTTGACCCCAACTTCTCCACGGAAGCAGATAACGTTGTTAGAGCAATGTTTTATGGTTTAGGTTCAGATGGTACAGTAGGTGCTAACAAAAACTCTATTAAAATTATTGGGGAAGAAACCGACAACTACGCCCAAGGTTACTTTGTCTACGACTCCAAAAAGTCTGGGTCAATGACGGTTTCTCACCTGCGCTTTGGTCCGGTACCAATTCGCTCCACTTACCTCATAGACAAGGCTAACTTTATTGGTTGTCATCATTGGGGCTTTTTGGAACGGATAGATGTATTAAAAGCTGCCATTCCGGGAGCAACTTTACTGCTGAATAGTCCCTATAGTGCGGATACAGTCTGGGAACATTTACCCCCCAAAATCCAGGAAGAAATTATCAGTAAACAACTGAAATTATACATTATTAACGCCAACCAAGTCGCCCGTGACAGTGGTATGGGTGGGAGAATTAACACTATTATGCAGGTGTGCTTTTTCGCCTTAGCAGGTGTGTTACCCCAAGAAGAAGCAATTAGTAAAATTAAAACAGCTATTGAAAAGACCTACGGTAAGAAAGGGTCGGAAGTTGTCCAGAAGAACTTACAAGCAGTAGATAACACCCTGACTAACTTACATAAAGTTGATATACCCCCAACGGCGCAAAAGTCAAAGGTCAAAACCCAAAAGCTGGAATTACTAGACAGTGCGCCGGAATTTGTCCGGGATGTCCTGGGTGAAATCATGGCTTGGCGTGGTGATGAATTACCTGTAAGTGCATTACCTGCTGATGGAACCTTTCCCACTGGTACAGCTAAATGGGAAAAACGTAACGTTGCTGAAGATATACCTGTATGGGAACCGGATATCTGCGTACAATGTGGTAAGTGCGTGATGGTTTGTCCCCACAGTGCTATTAGGGCTAAGGTTTATCTACCGGATGAGTTAATTAATGCTCCGGGTAGCTTTAAATCTGTGGATGCTAAGGATAAGAGTTTTAGTCAGCAGAAGTTCACGATTCAAGTCGCCCCAGAAGATTGTACAGGATGCGCTATCTGTGTACATATTTGCCCGGCTAAAAGTAAGGTTGAACCGTCCCAGAAAGCCATTAATATGGCTCCCCAGTTACCTTTACGGGAACAAGAACGGCAAAACTGGGATTTCTTCTTGAGTTTACCTCACCCTGACCGCAGACAGTTAAAGGTGAACCAAATTCGCCAACAACAACTACAAGAACCACTGTTTGAGTTTTCCGGTGCTTGTGCTGGTTGTGGTGAAACACCTTATTTAAAGTTATTAACACAATTGTTTGGCGATCGCGCGGTGATTGCGAATGCGACGGGTTGTTCTTCTATTTATGGGGGAAACCTCCCTACTACTCCTTGGACAACCAACGCTCAAGGACGCGGACCCGCATGGTCTAATAGTTTATTTGAAGATAACGCCGAGTTTGGTTTTGGCTTCCGTCTGTCTTTGGATAAACAGGCGGAATTTGCAGCGGAGTTATTGCAAAGTTTGGGAAGTCAACTAGAAGAAAAACTTGTTAATTCTATCTTGACAGCTACACAAACATCAGAGGCGGAAATCTGGGAACAACGGGAAAGGGTAGAGTTACTCAAACAACAGTTAGAGCAAATTACCACTTCTGACCCCCGTCTCATCTCCCAAGTTCACAGTCTCAAGTCCCTAGTTGACTACTTAGTCAGGAAGAGTGTTTGGATTGTGGGCGGTGACGGTTGGGCTTATGATATTGATTTTGGCGGTATTGACCATCTGTTAGCCAGTGGGCGAAATGTGAATATTTTGGTCATGGATACAGAAGTTTATTCTAACACTGGGGGTCAATCATCCAAAGCCACGCCCAAGGCAGCGGTGGCGAAGTTTGCTGCTAGTGGTAAACCCGCACCTAAAAAAGATTTAGGTTTGATGGCTATGACCTATGGTAATGTTTATGTGGCTAGTGTGGCTTTGGGTGCCAAAGATGAACATACCCTCAAGGCTTTTCTGGAAGCAGAGGCTTTTGATGGTCCTTCATTGATTATTGCTTACAGCCATTGCATCGCCCACGGCATTAATATGACTACAGGGATGAATCATCAGAAATCTCTGGTAGAATCAGGTCGGTGGTTGTTGTATCGCCATAACCCAGAGTGGCAACTTCAAGGTAAAAATCCTCTGCAATTGGATATGCGATCGCCTACCCAATCGGTAGAACCATCCATGTATCAAGAAAATCGCTTCAAGATGTTGACCAAGAGTCACCCGGAACTTGCTAAACAATTGTTAGACCAAGCTCAAGGGGAAGTTAACGCCCGTTGGCAAATGTATCAATATTTGGCGAATCGGTAATATTTCCTTGTTGATGACAATTGATACCCCAACCCCGCAAGCTGGGAGGGGATTTTTATTTTTATCCAGCGCTTCGCGATCGCCTGTGCCAGTTGCGTAAGTCCTATAATCTAAATGCCCAAATCATTAACAGGTCATCTTACCCGCCCATGATCATATAAACTACTAGTCAAACACCTGAGTTTTTGAATAGGTTGGTCTTTGGGTAGAGTATAGGTTATACCTTGAGTGTTATGAATTATTCATCAGCAGTTCTTACAGTTATGTAGTTAGGTAGCGATATCTTTACCGCCTAATTTGTAAGTGAGGTAAATAATTATGACATTAGCAGTCATCGCACCAGAATTTATGGTTGAATTGACTACACAGGAGCAACAGCTGCTCTGTGGAGGAAGACGACGCTGTCCTCGGCGTGTCATCGTCCCCCGTTGTGGTTCCTACTTCCGTGTAAGAGGCGGAGGTGGCGGCTTTGGCGATGGATTTGAGGATGACTTTGGTGATAGATTTTAACTTAGCTAACCCTACAAACTCTCTGAGGTAATGAGGGATAGGAAATAATCTGATGTGGAGATGTGGTATTTCTATATCTCTACATCAAAAATGTCCGGATTGACCAAAAAACACATGAATAATAGTTTATCCCCAATCTCCATCCCGAAAACTTATGGACATCCCCCATCGCGTATCAGTTCGCTACAAAGATACGTCTTATAACAGTAATGAAATTCGCCTGAAAACTTTCCGCCTTGGTTTGAAAATGTGGGACGAACAAACTAAACCACGACAAACAGAGCTTTATAGTTTTATCTTATCTTGTTTAAAACAAGTTGACCGCCAAGACCGTTATATGTTTTCTTTGCTGTTTGTGGAGTTAGCTGATATCATCCGCAACTCTCGGTTAGACAGAAGTATGAAAGAGATGTTAATTAAAACTGCTTTTAGTGAGTTTGCTTACGCTATAGCCGATTTGGAAGATGGGGGTAAATAACTAATCATAACTAATCCAATCGCTCCAACTACCAGCATAAAGTTTTCCGGTGTGAATATTAGCTAGTTCTAAGGAAAGTAAATTTACACAGGCAGTGACACCGGAACCACAATAAACTATAATTTCTGGGGATGTTGCTAGTTTATCCCATCTTTGGCGTTGCTGTGAGGGTGAAAGTAAATAGCCGGATGAGTCGGTAATTTCCAACCAAGGATAGTTAACTGCACCGGGAATGTGACCAGCAATTTTATCTATTGGTTCTCGTCCCCCCCTGTAGCGATCGCCTTCTCTGGAATCTACTAAGGTGACTGTGGGTAGGTCTTTGCGAGTTTTGACGGTTTCATAGTTTACTAATAAGTCCGGATTTACCATTGGTTCAAACTGTCCTGGTCTGGGTTGGGGTATGATATCGGTGACAGGATAACCAGCTTGTTGCCATGCTGTAAACCCTCCATCTAATACGACTACTTGCTGATGTCCTAGGTAGCGTAATAACCACCACAGACGGGATGCAAAGGCGAAGCGGGAATCATCATAGGCTACAACTAAAGTTTTTTGAGAATTTACCCCGATTGCTGCTAATTTCTCGGCGAAATCATGGACATTTGGTAAAGGATGTCTACCGCCATGTTGACCAACAGGACTAGAAAGGTCTAAATTTAAATCTAGGTAATAGGAACCCTCGATATGAGTGGCTTGGTATTGTTGTTTTCCCAGTTGTGGATGAGCCAGAGAAAAGCGACAATCAACAATAACGATATCTGGATCGTTAAGATGTGCAAATAACCAAGCAGGGGAAACAGCAATTTGGGTGTTATTCATGACAAGTGCAACGCCAAATTTAGAAGAATTTAAACCACAAGTAACAGCAGATGGTTCATTCACCTTTGTCTCTGATGAGTTTGGTGAATTGTTTCATAGCCATTTTGGAGCTAAACAGGAAAGTTTTTTAAAGTTTGTAGCTCCTACTGGATTAGAAACCTCTGCTGTTAAACCAAGTTTGCGAATTTTAGATATTTGCTATGGTCTAGGATACAACACAGCCGCCGCTTTGCAGACAATTTGGGCGGTGAATCCCCATTGTGATGTAGAGTTAATTGGCTTAGAACTGAATCCATCTGTACCACAAGCAGCGATCGCCCATGGGTTATTTGATAATTGGCACTATGAGTATAAGGCGATTTTAACTCAATTGGCTGTTGAGCAGCAAGTGAAAACAAGTCGGTTTCAGGGGAAACTGCTGATTGGGGATGGGAGAAATTTAATTACCCAGGTACATCAATCAGGGTTTCTCGCTGATGCAATTTTTTTAGACCCCTTTTCTCCTCCCCGGTGTCCTCAGTTATGGACTGTGGAGTTTATCCACAAGGTAGCTGGGTGTTTACATCCCCAAGGTTTGCTAGCAACTTATTCTTGTGCTGCTGCGGTGCGCACGGCGCTGTTAGCTGCGGGGTTAGAAATCGGTTCTACTCCTCCTGTGGGTAGGCGATCGCCTGGTACAATTGCGGCATATCCTGGGAATAGTCTCCCACCCCTTGGTGAATCGGAAAAAGAGCATTTACAAACCCGTGCTGCTGTTCCTTACCGCGACCCACAATTAATAGATGCTGCTGATGTCATCCTCAGACGACGGAACCAAGAACAGGAAGTTTCTCCCCTAGAACCTACTTCTAGTTGGCGCAAACGCTGGTTTTCAGCAAAATAGTCTCACATCAGCTATATGACATCACATTGATAAGCTGGTATGATTTGAGGCCAAATCTATGATAACTAAATTATGGTAGTTGTAGCAATTCTGGCGGCGGGACGGGGTACAAGGATGAAATCACACTTACCCAAGGTTTTACACCATTTGGGGGGGCGATCGCTAGTACAAAGAGTTCTTGACAGTGTAGAACCGCTTTTACCCTCACGACGGATGGTGATTGTAGGGTATCAGGGTGAAGAAGTGAAAACCGCCATCAAATCCCCGGTTTTAGAGTTTGTGGAACAAACCGAGCAGCTGGGGACAGGTCACGCTATCCAGCAACTACTACCCCATTTACAGGGTTATACTGGGGATTTGCTGGTTTTAAATGGGGATGTCCCTTTATTACGCACTCAGACCCTCAAAAACTTATTACAAACTCACCAAGACAATCATAACGCCGCTACTATCCTGACTTCTCACGTTCCTGAACCCCAAGGCTATGGGCGGGTTTTTTGTAATAGTGAGAATGTAGTGCAGCAAATTGTGGAACATAAGGACTGTACCGCTGCTCAAAGACAAAATCGCCGCATTAATGCGGGGGTTTATTGTTTTAATTGGCCGCAATTAGAGCAGGTTCTACCCCACCTACAAGCAAATAATGCTCAGAAGGAATATTATCTCACTGATGCTGTGACTCAAGTGGGTCAGGTGATGGCTGTGGATGTGGAAGATTACCAAGAAATTTTAGGCATTAATGACCGCCTACAATTAGCCACAGCATACGAAATTTTACAAGGGCGAGTCAAAGAAAAATGGATGACTGCTGGTGTTACCCTGATTGACCCCCACAGCATCACTATTGATGATACGGTAGAGTTACAGGCAGATGTGATTATTGAACCTCAAACCCACCTGCGAGGTCATACTTTTATTAATACCGGGAGTCGCATTGGACCTGGGTGTTTAATTGAAAATAGCCACTTGGGTGAAAATGTCAGGGTGCAGTATTCGGTAATTACTGATAGTGTGGTGCAGACTGGTAGTAAGATTGGTCCCTATGCTCATTTACGCGGTCATGCTGAGGTAGGTAGTCATTGCCGGGTCGGTAATTTTGTAGAATTGAAAAATACTCAGTTAGGCGATCGCACTAATGCGGCACATTTATCATACTTAGGCGATACAACCACCGGTCAACAAGTCAATATTGGCGCTGGGACAATTACCGCTAACTATGACGGTGTGAACAAACATCATACCACCATAGGCGATCGCACTAAAACCGGTTCTAATAGTGTTTTAGTAGCACCGGTGACTTTAGGTGATGATGTTTACGTAGCCGCAGGTTCCACTGTCACAGAAGATGTTCCTGATAATTCCTTGGTAATTGCTCGTAGTCGTCAGGTAGTCAAACCAGATTGGCAGATAAAAAAGGATGGTTAAATTAGTTAGATTAATAGTGTAGCCCAAATTCTCGTCTTCAACATGGAAGAACTACTAGAACTCAGGCGACTTCTAGAACAAGGCAAAATTGAGCAAGCTTTACTGCTGGTGGATGAGTTAGAAGAAATGAGCCTCAGCGACAAAATCAATAAAATTGATAGTTATGGGGTTATTCTTCTCATCCACTTAATTAAACAGCAAGCAGAAAAACGTTTAACTCGCTCTTGGGAGATTTCCATGGCCAATGCTGTGCGGGAAATCAAAAAAATCAATCAGCGGCGCAAATCAGGGGGTAATTATCTCAACTATGCACAAATGCGCGATATTCTCCAACAAGGATATGAAATAGCACTCAAAAAAGCATCCGTAGAAGCCTTTGAAGGGCGTTATGAAGCTGAAGAATTAGCCACTATGGTTGAAGAATCAGAAATATTAACGCAGGCTTTACAACTCATTCATGGTTGAAGTCTCACCCCAGCCTAACCCTCCCCTGACAAGGGGAGGGGACTAGATAGCCTTCCGGTGAATTTAACAATAGCCGATTAACTGGCCATCATTCCATTCTAAAGTATCACCAATCGCCTCACCATTATGATAGGCAGCAAGTAAGACTTGACTGGTTTTACCCCATGAGATTACCCCAGTCGCATCTAGTGCGATCGCCCCTAAATCCCGATGATTTTGACTCGCCTCCGTAAAGGAGCGCTGCATTGCATCCTTGAGAGACATACCATCATTTACCCGCACCACAATCTTAGCGGCTAAACACTCATCAATAATATCCTCCCCAATACCGGTACAGCTAACCCCAGCATAACTAGAAGCATAATTACCAGCCGGCATAGCAGAATCACTGACTCTACCAATGCGCTCAAAGCCTTTACCGCCGGTAGAAGTACCCGCAGCCACACAACCATAAGTATCTAAAACTACTACGCCAATAGTCCCCCGCCCTGCATTACTACTTGGGGCTAATTCCGGTTCTGCCACCACACCAGCCATAGTGCTTTGAAAATTATCCTGGCGTTCTTGTATCCATTCTTGTAATCTTAAATCAGTTAAAGCATTATAACTGGGAATTTGTAACTCCCGTGCTAGTTCCGCCGCTCCGTAGTCCGACAGTACCCGGTCTGGGGAACTTTGTAAAAATTGTGCTAACTCAATGGGATTTTTTACCCGTGAAACATTAATTACACCACTAAAACGCCCCGATGCGCCATTCATCAAAGAAGCACTCATACGAATTTGACCATCCGATTGCAGTACCGAACCAGTACCAGCATTAAAGCGGGGGTTATCTTCTAACATTCTGCAACCTTGCAACACCGCCTCAGATGCAGTTGCGCCTGACAGTAGTAGAGAATAAACCGCCTCGACTATGGTATGTAGTGAATGGCGTACGGACTCTAAACCTCCTTTACCTTGGAGAGAACTACCAGCTCCCCCATGAATAATTACTTTTGGTTGCACCCTCATGATTTATCACCCTTGCGCTATGTGCGTGTGTATTCCCATTAATGTAACTAGGAAATAGTGTTTTTTGCAGTCCCTTTAATTTTGAACTTGAGAACGACGACGACGACAACGTTCTGAGCAGTATTTCACCTCATCCCAACAATCTTGCCATTTTTTGCGCCAGGTGAAGGGACGTTGACATACAGGACAGATTTTTTCAGGTAGGTCGGATTTAGATACTTTACGCCCCATATATGTGAGGTAAACGGTGTTTGAGTTTTAGGGAAGAGGGAACAGGGAACAGGGAACAGGGAACAGGGAGCAGGGAGCAGGGAGCAGGGAACAGGGAACAGGGAACAGGGAGTAAGGAGTAAATTGGTGTGTACTTCATAAGACACACCAAAAGGCTTTATATTCAGATTGATGAGCGGATGTCATCACACAAGCCCCTATCTTCCTGACTGACCTCGGAACTATTCTGGAGATAATTCCGCACCCAATCACAATTGCGCTGTATTAAAGAGTCTAAATCTAAATCTAAATCCCAGATTTTGATGGGCTTGTCGTAACTCCCAGAAGCTAATTTGCCGTCGCGGCTGATGGTGACGCTCAAAACCCAGCTACTATGCCCTTCCAGGGTGCAGATTAGGCCACCAGTGGCTAAATCCCAGATTTTGATGCTGTCGTCCCAACTCCCAGAAGCCAAGGTTTTGCCGTCCGGGCTGATGGTGACGCTCGAAACTACGTCATTATGCCCTTGGAGGGTGCGCTTCAGGTTACCGGTATTTAAATCCCAGATTTTGATGGTGTTGTCATGACTCCCAGAAGCCAAGGTTTTGCCGTCCGGGGTGATGGTGACGCTCGAAACACCGCCATTATGCCCTGGGAGGGTGCGGATTAGGTCCCGCGTACCTAAATCCCAGATTTTGATGGTCTTGTCACCACTCCCAGAAGCTAAGGTTTTGCCGTCCGGGCTGATGGTGACGCTCAAAACCGTGCTATTATGCCCTTCCAGGGTGTGGATGATTTTCTGGGTGTCTACATCCCAGATTCTGATAGTCTTGTCAGTACTCCCAGAAGCCAAGGTTTTGCCGTCCGGGCTGATGGTGACGCTCAAAACCCCGCCATTATGCCCTTCCAGGGTGCGCCACAGGTCTCCCATACCTACATCCCAGATTTTGATGGTGTTGTCCCAACTCCCAGAAGCCAAAGTTTTGCCGTCCGGGCTGATGGTGACGCTATTAACCTCTCTATCATGCCCTTGGAGGGTGCGCCGAAGTTCCCCCGTACCTAAATCCCAGATTTTGATGGTGTTGTCATCACTCCCAGAAGCCAAGGTTTTGCCGTCCGGGCTGATGGTGAGGCTATAAACCCCTCTATCATGCCCTTGGAGGGTGCGCCGAAGTTCCCCCGTACCTACATCCCAGATTTTGATGGTGTTGTCCCAACTCCCAGAAGCCAAGGTTTTGCCGTCCGGGCTGATGGTGACACTCGAAACCCCTCTATCATGCCCTTGCCAGCGCCAGCGCTGGCTGGCGTAAAAAATATTTTGTAATGCAGCAATTACCTCGGGATGGTTTTCCCTTCTATCCTGAAGGATTTTCCCGGCTCTAATAGCCTCGACCAGGGCCATTAACTGATTATGTTCTTTAAACAGAGACAAGCTATACCGCCCCAGAGATTCGGCTTCATTTAGTTCGGCTTGGTTCCGCTGTTGCATAGCTGTTAGACCCAAGGCAATACTGACCACCACTGCTACTAAGGAACCCGCCGCAATTCCCCAAGCGGTGGTGATTTCCCGTTTTCGCCGTGCAATTTCCACCTGTTCTATGCGGCTCTGTTCTTGAATACTCTGCTCAATAAACTCTCGTTCATCAATTAAATCCTCTGGGCGCTCTTGCAGTTTTTCCTGGGCTTGGGCTAGTGCAGCCCCACGCAACAATGAACCAGGATCTTTATCCGTGGCTTTCCATTGTTCCTTGGCGGCTCTGAGTCTTTCTTGCCAGGCTCTAAACTCCCGGTTACTATCTATCCATGTCCGCAGTTCTCCCCAGTTACGAATTAACGCCTCATGGACTACTTCCACTGTTTCTTGTGCGGTGACGTTACGACTAGTCACCACTAACCGCGCATCTGCTAATTCTTTGATTAACGACCAACTTTCTTCCCCCATTTCTGCTTTCACTGCTATGCGTCTTGTGTCTTCGGCTCCCTCCCCTGGGCGTACTAGTTGAATAAAAATCCGCTGGACTTTTTCTTTTTGTGCTGCTGTCAAGTTGCCATATTTCTCATCTGCATAGCGAGCTAATGCTCCCTCTACTTCCCCAATTGCTTCATAAATGCTGTGAGTTAATTGTTTACCCAGGCGCTGGTTCCACAACTGTGTTAGGGCAAACTCTAGTAATGGTAAATTTCCTGGCTGGTCTGCTACATCATCTAAAATTCTTTCTACTAGTCCCCCCTCAAAGGATACTCCTAATTTCTCTGCCGGTTTGGTAATCACCTGTGTGAGTTCCTCCCGGTTCATGGCGGCAATTTTCAGGTCAGCATTTTGCAAAACGTCGGCAAAGGGACGATAGGATAGGGCATTGGCGAGGAAGTCCGCCCGCATGGTGGTAACTAAAACCATCTGGGAGCTTGGTTTTGTTAAACTAGCTAGTAGGCAATCTAAAAACTGATGGCGAATTTCTTGCTGGGGACATAGGGTATAAATTTCTTCAAATTGGTCTGCTATCAGTAACACCCGGTGAGTCGGGTGGTTCTGCTGAATTTGGGCGAAAACATCGGATAAACTGATAGTGCCTTGTTCTAAGTATGTGGCTAAGGTGCGCCCTTGGGCTATTTTTTCTGTGGCGTTTAATTCGGGGGTATAAAGTGGAACTAATGCTAAGGCTAGGGCATGGAATGGCTCTGAACCAGGGCGAAAGTGGGTAAATTGCCAACTACCTTGTTTTTGTAACCTAGGTACTAATCCCGCTAAGACTACTGAGGATTTACCGCTACCTGATGCACCCAGTAAGGGGATAAATTTACGGCTTTGTGTAGCAGTATACAGTTGTTCGATAAATATTTCCCGCCCAAAGAAAAAATCTGCTTCCTCTGGTCCAAAGTGAAATAAGCCTTGATAGGGACAAGGGAGATTTTCATCATCTGGGCTGGATGGGCTTGGGGGGTTGACTTGTTCTCTGTAGTAGAAGTAGTTGTAAATAACGTTATGTTCGCCAACTACAGCACTTTTGACTTCTTGTTCAAAGGGTGAATGATATTGAGAACTTGTTTGATCCACTGAATTACTCGACTTTTAAGTAAATATAGTTAGGTAAATGTATTGTTCTGTGTGTTGCGATCGCCTACTTGCGCCCCCTTCACTTCTCCTTGAAAGACTGTATTATACTTAGATGCTGCCGGTTCTTCAGCTTCTCCCTGCTTCAGTAATTTTTCTGCTAACTCAATGATTTTATGATCCTGCTCTGCACTTAAATTAATTAACTCTTCTTTGAGTAATTCCTTAAATGCTGGTGATTCTAACTTTTTCTCGTACTTGTCTATAATATTACTATCATCTTCTTTACCCTGGTCAGCAAACCTCTTTTTAATTAAGGTTTTCAACCCTTCATAGGTATCTCTAACTGCTTTCTCTGCGGTATCTTTACTAGCAGCTACAGCACCGGCGCTTAAAGCCGCAATAATCATAGAAATAGGGTCCATATTTCATCCTTAATTAGTTTTATGGGAGAAAATAGTTAATAATGGGGATAGGGAACAGGGAACAGGGAACAGGGAACAGGGAGCAGGGAGCAGGGAATAGGGAATGGGGAATGGGAAGAATGTCGGATATTAATGACTTTAAAGACTTAATGATTTGGCAAAAAGGGATGGATATTGCTGAAAGATGCTACTTCCTAACTAAACTTTTTCCCAAAGATGAGTCATATGCTATGGTTCAACAAATCAGAAGAAGTGCAGTATCTATTCCAGCGAATATAGCTGAAGGATATGGACGACGATATAAAGGAGAATATGTAAGATTTCTAAACATAGCGCAAGGGTCAGTTAATGAATTAGAAACTCACATAATTTTATCAGAGCGGGTAGGATTATGCACAGAAAAAGATATAGAAATGATTCTTAACCTATTAAAAGAGGAAAGCCGAATGATTATTAGTCTTATTAAAAAACTCGAAAATTAAAATTTTTTCCACCTGTTCCTAATTCCCCATTCCTCATTCCCTATTCCGCATCTCCTATTCCTAATTCCTAATTCCTTCTTCCCTGTTCCCTGTTCCCCGTTCCCCATTCCCCATTCCCCATTCCCCATTCCTTCTTCCCTGTTCCCTGTTCCCTGTTCCCTGTTCCCTCAAGTAAAACCGACAATGGATTTTTACCAAGTAATTCGTCCCGTATTATTTAATGTCATCAAGGCTGACCCAGAGTGGTTACATCAGCAAACTATTAGTACTTTAAACTGGCTCTCCCACACTCGCAACCCTTCTGCTCATTGGGTTAATCGACGTTTACAGCAGTCTTTATGTCTGCAAGACCCACGCTTAGAACAAAATTTATGGGGGCTAAGGTTTCCCAACCCTTTGGGGTTAGCAGCGGGTTTTGATAAGGATGGGGTGGGGGCAAAAATCTGGTCTAGTCTGGGTTTTGGTTTTGCAGAACTAGGAACTGTGACTTTTGTACCCCAACCAGGAAACCCCCGTCCGCGGTTATTTCGGTTACCATTGGATCAAGCTGCTCTTAATCGCATGGGTTTTAATAATAGTGGTGCTGCAGCAATGGCTACCAGACTCAGCACAGATTACCAAGATTTAGGGCGAACAATTCCCATAGGGATAAATTTAGGTAAATCTAAGGTGACACCCCTAGAGGAAGCAGGGGAAGATTATTTACATAGTTTTCGCTTACTCAAGGACTTGGGTGATTATTTTGTGGTTAATGTTTCTTCTCCTAATACTCCAGGTCTGCGATCGCTCCAAGATGCTGCTATGCTGAGTACCATCTTGGATTTATTACAACAGGAAAACCAGACACAAAAGCCGGTTTTTGTCAAGATTGCCCCGGATTTAACCTGGGAGGCGATCGCAGACATTATCAGTTTAGCGAAAACTTACCAATTAGCTGGGATTATTGCCACTAATACTACCATTAGCCGGGATAGATTGAGAACTCAAGTAATTGAGCAAACAGGCAAATCACCCCAGGAGGAGCCTGGGGGAATTAGCGGTGCGCCGGTACGCGATCGCTCCACTGAGGTAATTAGGTATATTTGGCAGCAAACCCAAGGAACCATCCCTATTATTGGTGTCGGTGGCATTTTTACCCCCCAAGACGCTTGGGAAAAAATCACTGCAGGTGCTAGTTTAATTCAAGTATACACCGGTTGGATTTACCAAGGACCAATGATGGTGCGCCGTATTCTGGAAGGTTTGCTGTTAGAACTGGAAAAACATCAGTTAAATTCCATCACCGAGGCTGTAGGTATCAACAATTGTGAATAACTAAACATCAATCATGTTTCACCTTCCTCTAGGGGAAAAAACTCCTTAGTTTTTTCTGAGTATTTCCAAGCAATACTATCAGGGTCTCTGTTGCGACTCCACTCCGAAAAGTCTGGATCATTACGCCGTTTATACACCGTGCTAGAATACACATTTAGTCGCTTGGCTAGTTCCGATTGGATGAGAGAACCAAACATTAACTGTTGTTCTAGTGAGCGCTTAACTGCTTGATGGGTTTCTGGTGGTGGTGCTTCAGTTTCTGATTCTAAATTTACTGGTGGGGTTGCTGGTGGGGCTAAAAGAGATAGGTTTCTTTGAGTGACTGAGGAAGGTGAAACTTGTGTAACCGGTTCGCTACTGTCCAGGATATCGCCGAGAATACTGGCGCTGATAAAGTAATAAACCTCACCGCCATCCTGTGAAGGCTGTATACTCGCACCGAACTCACTAGCTTTACTATCTAAATAGCGTTTTGCCGTTGTTCCGGAAAAATTACCCTTAATTGCTAAATCCATGGCGGTAATTTTGCCTTGGGTTTCCCAGAGCAACTCATTAAAAATCGGATTAACTTGCTCAGTCCACTTTTGCCATTGATATTCTTGCACAGCCCGGAAGCCAATGATTACCATTAACATAACCAGCAAAATTTTCCAGGTAGCAACCAGGAAAATAATTAAAAACGAGATTGGCAAAAGCAGAACGAGAAAACCTTTCCCGCTGCTGTCTATTATTTTTTCACTCATGCCGACCATTGCCAATTGAAGTTTGGGAAAATAATACTATCATCTTGGCAAAAAGTGTGACATTTTTTTGTATCTTTTGGCAAAACTCCCGCCAATCGGCTGTGAAGGGAGGGGGAAAAACTGCCTCCCCCCCTTAAATTACTGAAAATTTATGCTTGTAGCTGACAAAGCAATAAACCAAACCAGCCATCAGCATCAGTCCACCCCTGGATGGGTACTAAACCCCCGGCGGTGAGCTGTTCTTGCATCATGTTAAGATTAAACTTGCGGGAGATTTCTGTGAGGATAGTTTCCCCCGGAGCAAAATCAACGGTGAGGTTGAGGGCGCTTAATTCTACAGACTGCGATCGCAAAGAGCGTAAATGCATCTCAATTTGACTTTGAGCTTCATTGTAAAATGCCCAGTGTTCAAACTGGGTGGTGTCAAAATTCCCTTCAAACTGGTGATTTAAATGCTCTAACATATTCAGGTTAAAAGCTGCTGTCACACCTTGGGCATCATTATAAGCTGGTTCTACGATATGTTTGGGCTTTTGTAAATCTATACCCAGGAGAAAATAATCACCCACTTGTAAAGCGTTGGTAATTTGAGTAAAGAACACATCACATTCTTGGGGATTGAGATTACCTAAACTGCTACCGATAAAACTAATCATTCTGCTGAATAATTTTGTCGGCGATATTTGTGCTAATGCTAACTCATAGGTTGCCACTAGGGCATGAACTTTCAAAGAGGGATAATCTGCTAATAGCTGTTTAGCACTGGTTTCTAATATCCCTGCACTGACATCAATGGGCATATACTGCAGGGTGTGGCCTAGTTGTGCGTAGGCATCTAAGATTATACGAGTTTTGGTGGAACTACCACTACCCAACTCTACCAATTCACAAGGTCCGGTGATCCTGGCAATTTCACCAGCATATTGCTGTAAAATTTTGGTTTCTGTACGTGTGACATAATATTCTGGTAACTCACAGATTTGCTCAAATAAATCAGAGCCACGGTCATCATAGAAATAACGAGCGGGAAGGGTTTTGGGTGTTTGAGTTAATCCCTTAATTACATCACTCCCAGCACTGGGAACAAATAGGGGGTTTTTGGGGATTAAATGCTCTATTTGTAAGCGCTCTTCAATACTATGTTCAGAAGTGAAGCTACTAGCAACCTGAGATATTGACATTCAACCTCCAACTTAATTCCTCATTGAGCATACGGGATACTGTGTATTTCGGCACTAAATAAGTTCGGGTAAGCTTTACCCCACCCAATGAAACACATATTCATAGCCCATCACATCACGCCTGAGCTAGATTAATCAAGTTTTTTTGACGACTTTACTGATTTTATATAAAAAACGAATCGAGTTGAACTAAGTCAAGTTGAAATTTATCGGATAAGTCAGTACAAACAGCTAAACTCAACATTAGACCCAACTAGTTTATGTAACATGAACCAGTTACCCCCGCAGGATTTGCTAGAGATTATTGATCAGCAACTACTACCTAGCTTAGAAATTGAAAGTGTGGACTCACGTAATCCCATCAAGGTCAGGTATCTACCACAACCCTGGCGGCTGATTGGCAAAGGGAATTATGCTGTAGTCGTTTATCATCCTCATCACCCAGATTTAGTGGTAAAAATTTATGCCCCTAATCGCCCAGGCTTTACAGAGGAAATAGAGGTCTATCGTCTTCTGGGTTCTCACCCGGCTTTCTCTGAGTGTTTATATGCTAAAGATAACTTTTTAGTTTTGAAACGGCTTTATGGCACAACTCTGTACGACTGTCTACACCAGGGATTATCTATTCCCAAACAAGTCATACGGGATATTGACCAGGCTCTTGAATATGCTCAAAGTCGTGGACTACGACCCCATGATGTCCACGGTCGTAATGTGATGATGTACCAGGGTAGAGGATTGGTAGTAGATATCTCAGATTTCCTACATCAAGAACCCTGTTCAAAGTGGAATGACCTCAAAACGGCTTATTACTGGTTTTATCTCCCTGTGTTATCCCCATTACGACTGCATGTATCATACTCTACATTAGATATGATTCGTAAATCCTATCGTCTACTAACTGCTGTGAGAAATTCCTGTCGTCAAGTACTCCTGAGATTACCTCAGTGGAAATTGTTCAAACCTTAACTAGTAGCACAGCGAAACCCAGCAAAAATTTGTCGTACATGGGGATGATACCAGTTACGAAAACTAGCACGTAGTCCCCAAGGGCGTGTAGCCCAACTCCCGCCTTTTAAAACCCGGTGCTGCTGGTCAAAATAAACCTGGGAGTAACCAATATAAGGGTAGCTCTGGAAACCATTGTAACCATCAAACCAAGTACTAGTCCACTCCCAGACATTACCGAGAGTGTCGTATAAGCCATAACTACTTTTTCCCGCAGGGTAGTCATTGACTGGTGTCGTCTCACCAATGGAGCGATCGCAGTTACAATATTCAGATGTGGGGAATTTATCCCCCCAAGGATAAACGCGACTACAACCAGCTTTTGCATCCCAACTCGCCGCTTTTTCCCATTCAGCTTCTGTGGGGAGGCGTTTACCCACAAATCGTGAATAGGCTTCGGCTTCATACCAACTAACACCACAAACCGGATGATTGTCCCCATGGCGATCGCCACTCCAGTATAATGGCTGAATTACCTGCTGATTTTCCCGCCATTTCCACCCCGCGGCTGACCACCACCGAGAATCATCATAACCCCCGGCTGCCATAAATAAGCGATACTGTCCACAAGTCACCGGATAGCGGTCAATATAATAAGTTTCTAAATATCTCTTATGGGCGGGGCGCTCATTATCCAGAGCATATACATCATCGCTTCCCTGTTCAAATTCACCAGCGGGGATGAGAATCATCTCAGTAATATTGCTGATTTCACCCCCAGAAATCATCTTTGTCATCTTCACTTTTTCCCGATTCATCAATTCCAGCACAAAGCTGATAATTTCACAATGTTGGCTTTCATGCTGAATCAAAAAGCGCCAAAGACGTTCTTCTTTTTCAATATCAATCACTTCCAGGCGTTCCAAAACCTGTTTTCTGACCGTTTCCAAGAAATAAAGTATTTCCTGCAGATGGGGTAACTGTACACGTTGTGATTTAGGTAAACCATCAGCTGCAAATAGTTTGCGGTATTGGGGGAAAGGACAAGGGAGACCCCCGCTATGTTCTAGTAACCATAAAGACTCAATAAAGCCAATATGCCCTAAGTGCCAACCCACAGGACTAAAATCAGGATGAGGTTGACTACAAAATGTCGATTCCTCCATACCCTCAAACAGGGTCTGGGTTTTAAGGCGACATTCCACCAAAGCGTTAAAAATAGCCTCTTTGAGACTAGATTGATTTAATCTGGATATCACGGTCTTCTCCCACACTGATAATGCTATTTTCTGGACAAGCAGTCCAATTACCAGTAAATAACGGTTCGGAGGCAATAATTACAGATTGGGGAAAATTGAGGTCATCTTTGAGCCAATATAGGGATGGTGCGGGGGTACTGCTAGAAAAGCGCGAAGCAATCAAACGATGACCATCAGTAAAGACTATGTTGGCGGAAACCGTTACTTGATGGAGTTTTGCCATTTCTAATAAGATGACTAAGGTACTGTGTAAAGCATCTTCGGGAGGTAGCTGTTGATTGATTTGACCTTGAGACAGTAGCAGGGCGAAAATATGTTCTGAGTCCGTACTACCATGAATGTGGTCGTAAAAATCAGGAGTTAATTGATTACGGATTTTTCGGTATATTGATTGACGAAAGTTCTCAATATATCCATTGTGAATAAATAGCTGTTGTTGGTGGTGGAAGGGCTGACAATTGGCAAAATCTAGGGCTTGTCCCGGTGTGGCGCTGCGAACATAACCTAGTATACATTCAGATTCTACATAACGGCTCAGATGAGGCAGGTTTAAATCGTTCCAGATGGGTAGGGTATTTCTGTAGGTAAATGGGGCGGTATCTTTTTGGCGATGATACCAACCTATACCAAAGCCATCTGCATTCACTACCCCAGCGGTCATTTCCCGCGGTTGGTAACTCTGAACTATTAAGGAATGTTCCGGTTTATATAGTATGTCTTCTAGGGTGACGGGTTGACCCAGGTAGGCAAGTAAGCGGCACATAGGGGAATTTTACTGTATAAGAGCTAATTTTGCTCTATTCTACCCCGCCGGGTATAGACGTTCTCCCTCAATGTCTCTACTGATTAAATAGATTGTGCTATTTAGTACCTAATGAAGAATGCGATCGCTTGATTTTGCTGGACAATATCCCCGACTTTTCTGGAGATTTACAGCGCATTTTATCTGAGTGAGGTATTGAGGGGCGGGCAGGATGCCCACCCCTCAAGATTTATGATGCTAAGGTGTGTATTTTATTTACTTGAAAACTGCTGTATGGTCAGAAGTGGGGGATATGAGGAGTAGCTCTTAACCCCTGACCCGTCAACCGTCAACAGTCAACAGTCAACAGTCAACGGTTCGACTCCGCTCACCGACCACCCTCAACAGTCAACCGTCAACGGTTCGACTCCGCTCACCGACCACCGTCAACAGTCAACCGTCAACACCATGACCATTAACGCCCCCGCCAAATCTTGATACCATCCTCACTCCCAGAAGCTAAGGTTTTACCATCGGGGCTGAAGGCTACTGAAGTAACCCTACTTGAATGTCCCGTGAGGGTGGCGATTTCCCTCCCCGTGGCGACATCCCACAATTTGATGGTTCTATCCTCACTCCCAGAAGCTAAGGTTTTACCATCCGGACTGAAGGCTACTGAAAAAACCAGATTTGAATGTCCGGTGAGGGTGGCGATTGACCTCCCGGTGCCGACATCCCACAATTTGATGGTGTTATCAATTCCGCGAAAACTCTCACTCCCAGAAGCTAAGGTTTTACCATCGGGGCTGAAGGCTACTGAAGTAACCCTACTTGAATGTCCCGTGAGGGTGGCGATTTCCCTCCCCGTGGCGACATCCCACAGTTTGATGGTCAGAAGTCGGGGATATGAGAGTCAAACGTCAACTGTGGTAGCCAGGAGCGATCGCTATTTATTGTACTTATGTATTATATAGTTTAGAATCCCCTGTGTTTCAACCAGAAGATATGTCAATTATACTGTTATATCTAACACCCAGTCGGATTTATCCGACTTTAGCTTTTAGACGGGGGTTTCTAACCCCCGGTTCCCTCAAAAATCATCTCAAATTGCAAAAGAATGTTTTCATTCAACAATCAGTATTCTAGCCATTTTGTTGGAACTTCGGTAATGGTTAACTGGTGCCTTGTGCGATCTGCAGCAGCGCTTTGCGACTAATAACGAATCCGTGGGTCAATATAGGCGTTGAGAATGTCAATTAATATGCTGGCGGTAACCACAATTGCCCCAAAAAATACTAATATTCCCTGGACTGTGGGATAGTCGCGGTCAGAAATAGCTTGATAGAGACGATTGGCTAAACCAGGCCAGGAAAATGTTACCTCAGTTAAAACCGCACCACCCAGGAGGGAAGCAAAAGTTAATCCTAACACTGTAATTACTGGGATGAGGGCATTTTTTAGGGCATGGGATACCAAAATCTTATTTTCATGGATTCCTCTGGCTCTAGCGGCTTCTACATAGTCGGCTTTGAGGGTTTGTTTAAGATTTACCCTGACAATGCGCTCAAAAATGCCACTGAGTAATATTCCTAGGGTCAGGCTCGGCAGGGTTAGATGGTGCAAAGATACCAAGAACTGGGTAAAATTACCTGTGAGCAAACTATCAATGGTATATAGTCCAGTGATGGACACAGGAGCAGGAAGATTAGGGGGAAACCGGTTAGAAGTAGGAAACCAACGCAATTGTACAGAAAAAATCAACTGTAAAAGCATTCCCGCCCAAAACATGGGGATTGCGTAAGTAATAATACCGAATAAACGCCCGCCAATATCAAAATAAGTACCGGGACGAGATGCAGCAACAGTACCGGCGACAATACCGACTATCACTGCTACCGCCATACTGCATACCGCTAATTCTACAGTGGCTGGGAAATATTGCCCAATGATCTCCCATACATCCTGTCCCCGACTGGTTAAGGAGGTTCCTAAATCAAAGCGCAATAAGTTAACTAGATAATTACCATACTGGAGCCACAGGGGAAGATTTAAACCTAGTTCTTGGCGTAACTCTTCCTTAGCTGCTTCTGGCGCACGTCCCCCTAGAATTGCATCTGCGGGGTCTCCCGGTGTGGCTCGCAGTAATAAAAATACGATAGTAATAATAGTTAACAGTTGCAGGGGTGCTAGAAGTAACCGAGAGGCAATGTAATATTGTAAAGCCTGAGAACGAGACATATTTTAATCTTTAATTGTTAACAGAATATCTGATAGCTGGCATTGACCAGCTATATAAACTTGATATCAGCTAAAAGTCTTGTGGGGTCGCTATCCTGCCGGACTTAGTAACAAATCGCCCTTCTACTGCTTGCTGATACTCCGATAAATTAAATTTTGGGTGGGGTCAAGTTGGACGTTGTTAACTCCGTTGTGAGCAAATATATAATCTTTGGTTTGCCATAAGGGAATATAAGGGACATCATTGGCGACTTGCTCTTGAATTTCTCGGAAAATTGCCTCACGCGCTGCGGGGTTTTGCTCTTGGCGTTGTCGTGCAATTAGTTTATTCATGGTTTGGCTGTAGTAAAAGGAACCCTGACTTTGACTACCTCCATTTTGACACCCTTGAGACTGGGAGCCTTTTTGACAAGATAAGAATGGGTATACATAATTGTCTGGGTCTAAAAAGTCGGGATACCAGTCAAGTAACGCCGCTGGATATAGACCCCTGGAAATGTCTTTAAAGAAGGTGGCGCTTTCCACATTATTAACTTCTATTTGTAGTAGTCCTCCCATTTCTCGATCAGCTAATGATTTAAGAGTTTGTGCGGCTAAACTGCGATTAGCTGAGGTGGAGGGGTGCCAAATTTCGACCTTGGCGGGTTTTTCTGGGGAGAAGCCAGCTGCGGTTAATAATTCTTGAGCTTTTTGAAAGTTACCATCGCCATATTTCTCTTGAAATACTGGCTGGGAAACTTTAAAGGTGGTAGGAATTATGCTGTACAATGGCCGGGCTTGACCAAGTAAAACTCTTTGGTTTAAAAGTTGACGGTCAATCATAGCCGCTATAGCAGCTCGCACTTCTGGTTGATCTAAGGGTGGCTGATTGCGGTTGAATACCATATAACTCACTACGCTACCCTCAGCAGTAATATTTTGCCAATCGCCTTTTTCTCCTGCTGCTTCTAAGCTGCGAATTTGCTCTGGTTGTAGGGATAGATAGGCTATATCTACTGTACCTGTACGGAAGGCGTTAAATAAATTTACTGGGCTAGTCTGTATTTGGATGTTAACCCCCTGATTGGCTGGTTTTTCCCCCCAGTATTTCTCAAATACATCTAATCTCAGGGAATCTGTGCCATATTGAGCTAACTTATATGGACCAGTCCCTACAAAGATATTGGGCTGAAATTTACCCGCCCCAATTTCGTAGGACTTGGGTGATACTGCACACAACCCAGAAAATGCTAAGAGTGAGGGAAAGGCGGCAAATGGTCTTTTGAGCTTAATGGTTAACTTATAATCATCTGTCGCTTTTACTGATTCTACTGTATCAGATAGTAAAAAAGATGGCTTACCTTTATTCTCCATAAATCGCCTCATACTAAACTCCATAGCTTGGGCGTTGAACAGAGTATCATCGTGAAAAACCACTCCCTGACGTAAGGGGATGGTATAAGTTAAACCATCAGCGCTGACTTGGGGTAATGCTGTTGCTAATTGGGGTTTAATTTCTGTGTTACCTGGTTCATAAGTGTACAGGCGATCGCTCATATTGAACACCAAACCCAAGGAAGCCAACTCGTAGGTATCTGCGGGGTCGAGGGTTCTGGGTTTGAGAGTTGTACCGACAGTAATCCGACCGTCACCGGTAGGAGTGGGTAAATTCCCTGTCTGCTTACCAGGAGCGCAACTGACAACCAAAAGTAGACAAAGAGAAAACCATGATAAAAATTTTGTGATGGCGCTCCATCGTCTCACGGTCAAGAAAAACGAGATCATACTATTGTGATTTTTCCAATTAGCGGTCAACTATCATACTATGACACATAGGCTAAATACTTAACTATTCGCAACATAGTTGGGATTAGGAGTTTCAAGAGTCTTAATGACACGCTTGCAAACAAGGGCACCAATTAGTTACACTTTTTAAAACATTCTCATTTTTTGCTTGGCAATTGCTGAGACGCTCAAAAGGTGGCTGACTTAAGGGCGGCATTTCCTGATTTACCAACGTTTTACAGGCGTTTGGCTGGTTACTCAAACACCAGTGAGGAATTTTCCACAAAGAAAAACCCTCTAAAGTCATACAGGCGATCGCCTACTCTCTAGAGTCAAGTTCCCCAGAGTCCGACAATATTGCCAAACTAGCCATAGTCTCTGAGGTAGTCCTAAACCGACTATTTTATAGACAAAAATATACTTATGTTGACAAGCATTGACATAAGTGAGTTAAGAAAATCGCCCACTTGATATATAATCCTACGATATCAAGTATTGAATTAAGACTATTGCCAAGGCGAAAACCAAGCAATGATAGCGGTAGTCTTTCTTGTAAATCTCAACTTGAGAAATATCGCGTCTGGCTAAGGCGTGCAAGTCTACTGAGGGATAACCGCTCCCATGCTCCCGTTGAAGTAGAAAGTAAAGTCTAGCTTTGTCTAGGTTTTATATAGCAGACTGGCAATAAAAAAAACTCAAAGAGTTGGCTGAATGGCGGTAAAACAGCGACATAGGAGGATTAAACCCACCTAAGCCACTGCAAACCTTAAACGGTTCCGTCCCTCAGAACCTCAGTAAGAAAATTCCTTTGTAAACATAATTCATCGAGGAGGAGCGTAGTCGATGGGACTACCCTGGTACCGAGTACATACAGTCGTTCTGAATGATCCAGGACGGTTGATTTCTGTACACTTGATGCACACAGCCCTAGTTGCAGGCTGGGCTGGTTCAATGGCATTGTACGAACTAGCTATTTATGACCCCAGTGATGCAGTTCTTAACCCGATGTGGCGTCAAGGTATGTTTGTACTACCTTTCATGGCCCGTTTAGGCGTTACCGAATCTTGGGGTGGTTGGAGCGTCACCGGTGGACCTGCAAGTGACCCTGGTTTCTGGTCTTTTGAAGGTGTAGCTGCGGCTCACATCGTCCTTTCCGGTTTATTGTTCCTAGCAGCCGTTTGGCACTGGGTTTACTGGGATTTGGAACTCTTTAGAGATCCTCGCACTGGTGAACCTGCTTTAGATTTGCCAAAAATGTTTGGCATTCACTTGTTCTTATCCGGTCTACTTTGTTTTGGTTTTGGTGCTTTTCACCTCACCGGACTATTTGGCCCTGGTATGTGGGTTTCTGACGCCTACGGAATCACTGGTAGCATTCAGCCAGTAGCGCCAGAATGGGGTCCGGCGGGTTTCGACCCATTTAACCCTGGTGGCGTTGTGGCTCACCATATCGCCGCAGGGGTTGTTGGTATTATTGCGGGTTTATTCCACCTGACAGTTAGACCCCCCGAACGGCTATACAAAGCCCTACGGATGGGGAACATTGAAACCGTACTTTCTAGCAGTATTGCGGCGGTGTTCTTCGCAGCATTTATAGTTGCTGGGACTATGTGGTACGGTAACGCTACCACCCCTATTGAACTGTTTGGACCTACTCGTTATCAGTGGGATCAAAACTACTTCACTCAGGAAATTGAGCGTCGCGTACAAAGCAGTTTGGCTGAAGGCGCTACCCTCTCAGAAGCTTGGGGAGCAATTCCTGAAAAACTGGCTTTCTATGATTATGTGGGTAATAGCCCAGCTAAAGGTGGTCTATTCCGTACAGGCCCAATGGTCAAGGGTGATGGTATCGCCCAATCTTGGCAAGGTCACGCGGTATTCAAAGATGGTGAAGGTCGGGAATTGACCGTGCGTCGTCTACCCAACTTCTTTGAAACCTTCCCAGTGATCTTGACTGATGCTGATGGAGTCATCCGCGCTGATATTCCTTTCCGTCGGGCAGAATCCAAATATAGCTTTGAACAAACTGGTGTTACCGTTAGCTTCTATGGCGGTGACCTAGATGGTCAAACCTTTACAGATCCAGCCGATGTGAAGAAGTACGCCCGTAAGGCTCAAGGTGGCGAAATCTTTGATTTCGACCGCGAAACCTTGAACTCTGACGGTGTATTCCGTACCAGCCCCAGGGGTTGGTTTACCTTCGGACACGCTGTATTTGCTCTTCTGTTCTTCTTTGGTCATCTCTGGCACGGTTCTCGGACAATCTACCGAGACGTATTTGCCGGTGTTGATGCTGACCTGGAAGAACAAGTTGAATGGGGTCTGTTCCAGAAAGTTGGTGACAAGACCACCCGTGTACGTAAGGAAGCGTAAGCAATTCCTCTGATTTCTGAGGATTAGGGGCTGGGGAATGGTTTTTGCCATAACCCAGTCCCAAGACCTACCCGTAACAAAGACGCTTGATGCCTGGTAATTAGCCACAAAAGTCGTCAAATACTCAAAAACCATAATTACTGACTAATTAATGACGCAGGAGCTTTTAATATGGAAAGCGTTGCATATATCTTGATTTTGGCTTTGGCCATAGGAGTTCTTTTCTTTGCGATCGCATTCCGCGAACCCCCCCGCATCGAAAAGAAAGAAGAAAAATAAACTGCTCTTACCGGAATGTTAAGGGCATTTAAATCTTATTATTCGCCGATCACAATGGTGTGATCGGCGGATATGTCATTTTGTCAATACCCAGGCAGTGTTAAATCAGCATAAAAAAATCATTGCAGTCATAAAATAATATGATATAATCTAATATCTGGAAGTTAATATGTTTTAATACTAGCTTTTATAAGCTAATATAAAAAAAGATGTAGGTGTACCTGCCTCGTAGTGCCTTGCATATACATCACGCCTATGCCACAACCTTTACGGAGACTAGAACCAGGAACAAATCAGCATGGTCAATCAGAACTTAACCGCTACAGAAATTGGATTCACTCACGAAGATTTCGCTGCTCTACTTGATAAGTATGACTATCACTTTAGCCCTGGGGATATTGTCCCGGGCACAGTTTTCAGTATAGAGCCGCGCGGCGCTCTGATTGACATAGGTGCTAAAACAGCAGCCTACATACCTATACAAGAAATGTCTATTAACCGGGTCGATGCCCCGGAAGAAGTTTTACAATCCAACGAAACCAGAGAATTTTTCATCCTGACCGATGAAAACGAAGATGGTCAGCTCACCCTTTCCATTCGTCGCATCGAATATATGCGGGCTTGGGAACGTGTGCGGCAGTTACAAGCAGAAGATGCTACTGTTCGCTCCGGTGTGTTTGCTACTAACCGCGGTGGTGCATTAGTCCGCATTGAAGGATTACGCGGCTTTATCCCCGGATCTCATATTAGTACCCGCAAAGCCAAAGAAGAATTGGTGGGCGAAGAACTACCATTAAAATTCCTAGAAGTGGACGAAGAACGCAACCGCCTAGTTCTCTCCCACCGTCGAGCGCTGGTTGAGCGCAAGATGAACCGTCTGGAAGTGTGCGAAGTGGTCATCGGTACGGTTCGTGGTATCAAACCCTACGGTGCATTTATTGATATTGGTGGTGTGAGCGGACTGCTACACATTTCGGAAATCTCCCACGAGCATATTGATACACCTCACAGCGTATTCAATGTCAATGATGAAGTTAAAGTCATGATCATTGATTTGGATGCAGAAAGAGGTAGGATTTCCCTGTCTACCAAGCAGCTGGAACCAGAACCCGGTGATATGATTAAAAACCGTGATTTGGTTTATGATAAAGCCGAAGAAATGGCAGCTAAGTATCGCGAACAGATGTTAGCTAAACAGCAAGGTATTACCGCTGCGCCTACCGAAGCTGAGGAGGTTGTGGCTGCTGAGGAGGCGCTAGAAGCTACAGCAGAAGCTCCGGCTACAGAAGAAGTATCAGCTGTAACTACAATAGATGCGGAAGCCCCAGTAGCAACCGATTTTGAAGACGAGATTCCGTCTGCTGTTGAACAGGAATGATTTGCTCACTTTCTTTGATAAAAATATCGCGGTAAGCGGGAAACTCAGCGGCTTTAGCCCTGACAGGGAGGCGACTTGGTGGTTACAACCACCGTTGTCTTTGCTTGTGAAAAGTAGCCAGTAAGCTAGGCTTAGACTTTAGCCGACTGGGTAGACGGTATTTGACGATCATAGCGAGAGTAAGACTGTGGGGTTGGACATAAAGTTATTCTGTCAGCAGAATATCAGTGTCTTTAGACCTGAGAGTGTCAATAATGCTTTTGTTAAAACAAGGTTAAAAAAATCCTGGTCACGAAATTCTCAAACATAAAGCCGAGAACCAAGGTCTTATTATAGATTTAGATTCAGGAATTTTTTAACAGGTGCGCGCTTAATTTATCTGGAGTGCATTGCTTGATACCCCCTGGTTGAGAAACAATCTTAAGTTATGTATTTGTTAGCCTTAGTGAGCAAAAAAGTATCGGTTAAAACCTGTTATCTCAGATGACCAAAAGTGCAAAACTCTCATAATTACTCCCATAATTATGGGAGTAATTATCGGAGTTTTTTACTATATTCTCTACTAAAAACTGTTTATATGAGGTGAAATGGCTTGGTAAATATTAAATGTAGAAATATCAGTTTTGATCAGATCGAGGCAGTTTTTTTTGATAAAAATGGTACATTGGAAGACTCAGAAGCCTATTTGCGATCGCTAGGACAAAAAGCAGTGCGGATCATAGACGCGCAAATACCCGGTATTGGCGAGCCCTTATTAATGGCTTTTGGTATCAACAGCGACACCCTAGACCGGGCCGGTTTAATCTCGGTAGCTAGTCGCAGGGAAACAGAAATCGCCGCAGCTGCATATATTGCCGAAACTGGGAGAGGATGGTTTGAGTCTTTAACAATCGCTCGCAAATCCTTAGAGGAAGCGGAAAAATATCTTAGTACCACTCCAGCGCCACTATTTCCAGGTAGTTTAGAGCTATTAAAATCCTTATCAGCCGCAGGAATCAAACTGGGGATAATTTCCGCCTCCACCACAGCGGAAGTCCGTGATTTTGTCACCAGATACCAATTGCATGATTACATCCAGGTGCAAAAAGGAGTAGATGACGGACCGAGTAAACCAGATCCCATCTTGTTTTTACAGGCTTGTCAGGCTTTGGGGGTAGAACCTGGTCATAGCTTGATGGTAGGGGATGCGGTCGGTGATATGCAAATGGGGCGTAATGCTCAAGCCGCAGGTTGCATTGGTATTACCTGGGTGGGTCAATCAGATCATGTCCGGGGTGCGGATGTGGTAATTAATCAACTAGATGAAATTCAAATTTTGGCAGATTGAGTGATTATTGATGTTTGTCACCTCATTATCACAGAAATAGAAAAAAGTCAATATTAAATGTTAAAATGTGAATACCGGCGATTTTCACATTTGCTATACAAATCATGCAAAACACAGAAACAACCTTACCGCTTCGCCTGTGGACAGTTGAAGAATACCACCGGATAGCTGCGGCTGGGATTTTTGCTGTAGACGAGCGAGTGGAACTTCTAGAAGGAAAGATTATATGGATGATTGCTAAAGGAACAGCTCATAGGTCAGCAGTGGGAAGAACAGATTACTTGCTCAAGAACAGATTAGCAAATCTGGCTTGGGTATCCATTCAAGACCCCATTAAGTTAAATGAAATGTCTGAACCAGAGCCAGATATTGCTGTCGTCAAAGTAGATCCTTTAGACTATGCAGACCATCATCCTACACCACCAGAAGTTTATCTGATTATTGAGGTAGCAGATAGTAGTCTGAAAATAGACTGTGACACTAAAGCAAAAGCCTACTCCCAAGCCGGAATTACAGATTATTGGGTGCTAGATGTAACTAGCCGTCAATTACACGTTTTTCGGGAACCCACTCAGTTAGGGTATGAAAGCGCAGCGATTTTGCCAGAAGATGCGACTATTTCCCCCTTGGCGTTTCCTGATTTACAAATTCTAGTTTTAGAAATGCTACCACCAGTTAAGTAATATTTCTGATTAAATCTCAGATGGTTTAGCAAAAATTGTCAGCAAAACAGGACCTAATAAATACTGGTGAGTCACACACAATAATCCCGCCGATGAGCCAAAAACTTCACGTTGTTGAGGGCTATAAAATCTCATCCTCCCATCAGACATTGGTAACACTTGGGGCGCTGTCTGTTTTTTGGTGGTAATGTCCACTAAATAGAACCGCCCTCCCGGAGAAAGCACCCGCGCTACTTCCCTTAGTACCTGCTCAGGTTCCAAATAGTGTAAGAAGCTGATAGTGCTAAATACAGCATCAAACTCACCTTCACCAAATGGTAAAGATTCCGCTTGACCTTGAATATAAATTAAACGTGAATGGTGGCGATCGCCCTGTCTGGCTATCCGCAACATTTCTGGAGACAAATCTAAACCAGTACCACGGACATCAGGGAATTCATTTAGTAAGCGGTCAAGAAGTTTTCCAGTTCCACAGCCCATATCAAGTATATTAGCTCCCCGGGGTAAATCCACATACTCCAATAACCGCTTGTGGATAGCTTGGTAAATTACCGAAGGAAAAAGCCAATCATAGCTGGGAGCCCATTGATCAAACAGGCGCTTTTTGTTGCTCAAAAAGTTAGAAGTCATACATCAATCACCCTTGCATCTGGTTAAAACTCAAAGGGAGTAACCCCTCTCAAGTGTTACTCAAGTTCAGGGGTAGATGCAACGAGTGGGGAAAACATCACTAATTATCCGAATTTTAGTCATAGTACTTGAAGAAATAACTAATTACAGATAAGAATCGATAAATCTGCACTTGTTTGATTTAAATCATGATTAGCTATATTAGGATGCACAAGGCCGCATCTAGACACAACATATCAGACCAAAACTATAATGACCTATCTAGAAACAGCAGCACAGTTTTACAGTCAAGTTGCACAAACACCAGAAGTGGGACTGTGTTGTGTCCAAACTACACCCGTGCAACTCCCAGGGCTGAAAATTCCCCGGGAAATGCAGCAAATGAACTATGGTTGTGGTACCACCGTTCACCATAATGAACTTTCCAACCAACCCACGGTGATGTATGTCGGTGTGGGTGGTGGATTGGAAGCACTGCAATTCGCCTATTTTTCTCGTTATCCAGGTGCTGTAATTGCCATTGAACCAGTTGCAGCTATGCGAGAAGCCGCCGCACGTAATCTAGAAATTGCCGCTAGAGAAAACCCTTGGTTTGATCCCAGCTTTGTAGAAATTCGGGAAGGCGACGCTTTTAATCTGCCCGTAGGTGATGCTAGGGTCGATATTGTGGCGCAAAATTGCCTTTTTAACATTTTTGAGCCAGAAGACTTAAGCCGTGCTTTAAAAGCCGCATATCGAGTTTTAAAATCAGGTGGACGCTTGCAGATGAGCGACCCCATTGCTACCCGTGCAATTCCTGCTCATTTACAACAGGATGAGAGACTACGTGCTATGTGTTTATCCGGGGCGCTCACTTATGAGGAATATACTCAAAGTATCGTTAATGCCGGTTTTGGTCAAATTGAAATTCGCGCCCGCCGCCCTTACCGTCTGTTAGATTCCCACACTTACAACTTAGAAACACATCTCCTGTTAGAAAGTCTTGATTCTGTTGCTTTTAAAGTTGATATTCCCGAAGATGGCCCTTGTATATTTACAGGGAAAACGGCAATTTATGCTGGTATAGAATCTTGTTTTAATGATGGGGATGGACATCTGCTACAGCGTGGTATTCCCGCAGCAGTCTGTGATAAAACTGCGGCTAAACTGGCCGCCTTCAAGCCAGCAGAAATTTTAATCACCGATTCTACCTGGCACTATAGCGGTGGTGGTTGCTGTTAACTCTGAACGCCCCAAAAATGTTAATAATTAGTTTATTTTTGGCTACGCTTTTTTTAGCTTATTCCCATGGAGCCAACGACAACTTTAAAGGTGTAGCAACACTGTTTGGTAGCCGCACAATGAGTTACCAAACAGCAATTTTGTGGGCAAGTTTTACAACTTTTGCTGGTGCTGTAGCTGCGGTTTTCTGGGCAAGTACATTAGTACCAAGGTTTACTGCTCAAGGTATATTTCCAGATGCGATCGCTAATGCACCAGAAATCCATTTAGCTGTAGCCATCACCACCGGTTTAACCTTGCTATTTGCTGCCATCACAGGATTTCCCATTTCCACAACTCACACTATCACAGGTGCTATACTGGGGGCAGGGTTAGTGGCTATTGGACTCAAGGTTAACTTTGCAGTTTTGGGCAGCTTATTTATTTTACCCCTCTTTCTCAGTCCTATTATTGCTATTTGTTTAGCAGCAGGAAGTCATCGATTCTTCCAATACATCGGTTCTAAAGTTCACCTGCAACCCGACGAAAAAATAGTTAATATTTGCCACTTGATCAGTGCAGGTATTATCAGTTTTACCAGAGGTTTAAATGACACGCCTAAGATTGTTTCCCTCATTTTAATTATTGATTATTTTTCGGTTCAAGGAGGAATGTTAACCATAGCAATGGCCATGGGACTCGGTGGTTTACTCAACTCCCAAAAAATTGCCGAAACTATGGGCGAAAAAATTGCCGACATCAATCATAACCAGGGACTATCTGCAAATATGGTAACGGGGATTTTAGTAATAGCCTCTAGTTATTTTGGTCTGCCTATTTCCACTACTCAAGTTTCAGTTAGTTCTATTTTTGGTGTAGGACTGATTGACAACCAATCTAATTTACGCGTCTTTTATCAGATTTTATTATCGTGGGTTTTAACTTTACCCATTGCCATGATGATTAGTGGAATTATTTACAGATTATTACAATGATAGTAAAAAGTACTATAAATTAGATAAACCATAATAATGTTAACTAATTTGGGAATATAAAATCATGTCAAATATTCAAACAAATATATTCACACCAGTCATAACATCATTTAAAGATAAACTTACTTCTCCTCTGACAAAAAAAAGTATTTCTGTTCTCCAAATTAATTTAGGTAGGCGGTGTAATCTTGCTTGTAATCACTGTCATGTCGAAGCCAGTCCGAAACGTGTAGAAGAACTTTCTCCCGAAATTTGCCAACAGTTAATTACTTTAATCCACCAGTTCCCGGAGATTGAGATTGTAGATTTAACTGGTGGCGCTCCAGAAATGAATTATGGATTTAAGCCCTTGTTAGAAGCGGCAAAATCTACAGGTAAGCAGGTGATTGTCAGGTCTAATTTAACAATTTATTTTGAAGAGGGTTTTGGTGATTTACCAGAATATTTTGCCAAACACCAAGTAAGAGTTGTTGCTTCTTTGCCTTGCTACCTGGCCGATAATGTTGATAAAATGCGCGGTCATGGTGTTTTTGATGCTTCAATTACAGCCTTACAATGGCTGAATAAAGTCGGTTACGGCAAGAAATCTGATTTAATTTTGGACTTAGTATATAATCCACCTTTACCCACTAGCGAAAAGTTCTCTTTAGCCCCTGAGCAAACTAAACTAGAAGGAGATTACAAAAGGTTCTTGCAAGAGCATTTTGATATTGTGTTTAACAACTTATTTACCATCACTAATCTACCGGTTGGCAGAACTAAAATATATTTAGAAAGAAAAAGTCTGCATACTAGCTACTTACAGTTTTTAGAGTCCCATTTTAATCACAGTACAGTTGAGCACTTAATGTGTGGTAATGAACTGTCGGTTGACTACCTCGGTAATGTCTATGATTGTGATTTTAATCAAATGATGAACCTACCAGCTAAAACTGGTAATGGTGAATCATTAACAGTCAGTAAATTGCTAGAGTCTGGAACTTTAGACTTAATTACTGAAATTCAAACAGCTAACTATTGTTATGGCTGTACTGCTGGCTGCGGTTCCAGTTGTGGTGGGGCTTTGATTGAATAGAAATGTAAAATTGTATTTTGATTTACTTAAAAATTACCGATAATAATTGTAATTTTACTTACTTTTTTGGTGAAACTTCTGTATATTAAGGTATGATGTCACAGACACTAAAGAAATGAGTAGAATTGTAATTAACGATACTACTCTCCGGGATGGAGAGCAAGCCGCTGGTGTGGTGTTTGACTTACAAGAAAAAATAGCGATCGCCCAATTACTGGATGCGATTGGAGTTCATGAGCTAGAAGTTGGGACCCCCGCCATGGGTGAAACAGAACAACAAGCCATAAACAAAATTGTCAACTTAGGTTTACAAGCTCAACTCCTGGGTTGGAACCGCGCCGTAATTTCCGACATTCAAGCTAGCATAGATTGTGGTTTGCAGCGAGTGCATATATCCATCCCTGTATCAGCAATTCAAATAAATGCTAAATTTCAGGGTAAATGGCAGTTAGTTTTACAAAAACTGCGAGACAGTATCAACTTTGCCCTTGATCATGGACTGTTTGTTTCCGTAGGTGGGGAAGATGGCTCTAGAGCGGAAGAAAAATTCCTCTTAGATGTAGCACTTGATGCTCAAGAATGTGGCGCATCAAGGTTTCGTTTTTGTGATACAGTGGGAGTCCTGGATCCTTTCAATACTTACACGCAAGTTAAAAAATTAGTAAACGCATTGTCTATACCTGTAGAAATGCATACCCACAATGATTTTGGTTTAGCCACAGCCAACACTCTAGCCGGGATCAAGGCGGGTGCTTTATCAGCAAATACCACAGTTAATGGTTTAGGTGAAAGAGCAGGAAATGCTGCTTTAGAAGAAGTTGTTATGGCTCTCAAACACATCCATAATAGTAATTTAGGCATTGATACTGCTCACTTATGGGAAATATCCCGACTGGTAGCATCAGCATCAGGCCACAATGTACATCCCTGGAAAGCAATAGTGGGGGAAAATAGTTTTGCTCATGAATCAGGTATTCATGGTCATGGTGTACTGCAAAACCCTCATACTTACGAACCCTTTGCTCCCGAAGAGGTAGGTGGGGAGAGGCGTTTACTTCTGGGTAAACATTCTGGCAGGCATTTATTATTAAACTTGTTGCAGCAGCATGGTATTTCTCTAAACCCAGAAGCAACGAAATCTGTTTTAGAGGCGGTGCGACAAGCGTCTATGGAGCACAAACGGAGTTTAACTACCCAAGAAGTCTTGGATTTAGCACAAACACACCAGTAGACTCAATACTTGGGCGGATATTTATGATAATTGCCGTTAAACATCAAAGTAGTCACTACCAGAACCATATTTCCAAGCATCAACTAAACGATGCCAATAATATTTCTGTTCTGCGGGTTGATTGTTAATCCATGTTTGTAATATGGGGGTTAACTGAAATAAAGCAGTGTAAACCCCTAAATTAGTGTAATGTACTATCCAGTCCACTAAGCTGAGTATACCAACTTGTGGAATAATTTTAGCCACTAATAGCGGATGCAATAAACCAGTTCTTAACAGTGTTTTTGTCAGTCCTGAAAATTGCACCACATCTTGCAAAAATGGTTTCAAAACTGGTGTCCCTAGTTGTTGCATTTCCTGAAACACAGACCGGAGTAGTTCGTTAATTTGCTCTGGGGGGATTTTCTGATTTACACCCACACTCATGGCTTTTTGAAACAACCAAGTTACTGTGAGATTTGGTTGATAGGGTTGCAGCAGTGCTAAGTTTTGGGCGGATAATTGATTAGTTTGCACTGCTTCATGAATCCCAAATGTTAACCGCTTGAGGTGACGTATCATCGCCCCAAAGCCGCCAAAACTTAGGGGAGATTGACTACCACTGCTGTCTCCCACGGTTAACAGGCGGTTCCAAGGGGTTTTAATCGGACTTTCCCGATAGCTGGGAAAGAAGCCAAACAGCGCTCGTTGAAATTGCAATTGGTTTAATTCCACACCCTGATATTCTGGTAGTAGTCGCAGATATTCCTCGAATAATTCGGCTAAACTCAAGCGCTGTGGTTCTGCATCCATGTAGGTAAATAAGTAAGTGGTTCTACCGTCTTTGGCTGGGAACGCTTCCCAAAAGTATTGACATTGATTTTCTAAGGATGTGAAGGAAAATAATAAGTCGCCAGTGGTATTTACTGGGAAACCTTGGGCGCAAGTTCCTACTACTAAGCACAAAGCATCTGGTTTTTTACCTTGGCGTGCTTGTCTGGTAATAGGAGAAAAGTTTCCCATAGCATCGATTAATAATCTAGTTTTATATTGGTTATTGACTATGACTCCCTCTGGATGAACTATAGCTTGAGTGAATGGCGTATTTTCTAATAACTTACCTCCAGCAGCGATAAATCGGTTTTTTAATGTATCTAGTAGGTAAACTGGATCTACGCCGATATTTAAGACATCTTCTACCCAGATTTCGGTACCACCGGCAAAACTTACCCGTGCTGGGTTATATTTAGTAGCGATCGCCTGTTCTAATTCTGCGGTACTCAGTAGGTTTAATTCTAGAAATACTTGCAATTCGGCGCGGGAAATATTCCACTCTTGTACTCTTCCCCGTAAAATTCCCCTTTCTATTAACGCTACCCGCAGTCCCTTTACTGCTAAGGCGCAACCAATTAAAATCCCTAAAGTCCCACCACAGACAATTACATCCCAGTCTACAGCTTCTAATGGTTGCTGACTGTGTTTAACTACTGTGGGGACTGGTGCTGTATTTTCTCTCAAACATTCTAGCAGGCGATCGCCTTGACGTAACGCTCCCAGAACATCACCTGGTAATTGAGAGAGAATTTTTTCAGTTAAAGATGGGGACATATAAAGTTGATGTCAACAGACTACTAATATTCATCCTATCTTTGACTGGCTGAAAACCCCTGACAACAAAGTGGTTGCGTATTCACGACATGCAAACACAAACAAGTAATAAAAGTTGATTTTAGGTAACCTCATGTCCGCTGCTGTCATAACTTTAGAAACTCAAACAGACCAGTCTCACAAGTTAATTATCCACCCTCCCTCTACTGGTCTGTCTTTACAGGGTTGTATTCGTGTTCCGGGTGATAAGTCCATATCACACCGTGCTTTAATGTTAGGAGCCATCGCCCAAGGTGAAACCCAGATTGAAGGGCTGCTTTTAGGCGAAGACCCCCGTAGCACTGCTAGCTGTTTTCAAGCTATGGGGGCGCAAATTTCTGAACTGAACACCGAATTAGTCCGGGTTCAGGGGATTGGTTTGGGACAACTCCAAGAACCAATGGATGTGTTGAATGCTGGCAACTCTGGTACTACACTCAGACTGATGTTAGGGCTTTTAGCATCTCATCCAGGGCGGTTTTTTACGGTTACAGGTGATAGTTCTTTGCGATCGCGCCCGATGTCCCGTGTGGTTCAACCCTTACAACAAATGGGGGCGGAAATTTGGGGGCGTAAGGGTAATTCTTTAGCACCCTTAGCAATTCAAGGTCAAGCCCTCAAACCGATTCATTATCATTCTCCCATCGCCTCGGCCCAAGTTAAATCTTGCCTATTACTTGCAGGTTTATTAACCCCAGGACAAACTACCATCACAGAACCCGCCCTTTCTCGTGACCACAGCGAGCGGATGTTACGGGCTTTTGGTGCTGAACTGACTATTGACCCAGACACCAATAGCGTCACTTTGAAGGGACCTGCCCAATTACACGGACAAAAAGTTATTGTCCCCGGGGATATCAGTTCCGCAGCCTTTTGGTTAGTAGCTGGGGCAATTGTACCTGATTCTGAATTACTGATAGAAAACGTCGGTGTTAATCCCACTCGCACCGGGATATTAGAGGCTTTAGCACTCATGGGAGCCAATATTCAACTGGAAAACCAGCGGGAAGTCGCTGGGGAACCGGTCGCAGATTTAAGAGTGCGTTCGAGTGGTTTAAAAAGCTGCACCATTGCGGGGGATATTATTCCCAGAATGATTGATGAAATCCCTATCCTAGCAGTAGCAGCAGTATTTGCCACCGGCACAACCATTATTCGAGATGCTGCGGAATTACGAGTCAAAGAAAGCGATCGCATTACTGTGATGGCGCAGCAACTCAATAAAATGGGCGCAAAAGTTAATGAATTACCCGACGGTATGGAAATTACTGGCGGTACGCCCTTAGTCGGTATTGATGTGGATAGTCATACAGATCATCGCATTGCCATGAGTCTGGCGATCGCATCTCTGGTTTCTACTGGGATCACCACCATTCACCGAGCCGAAGCAGCAGCCATTTCTTACCCCAACTTCACAGCCACACTTACAAAAGTGCTGTGTTAGTTTGCGAGTTAAACAGGGGATAATTTCCTCCTGTCTATAAACACAGATAAATTATCTGTGTTTATCTTTAATTTAATGTTCTTTTAACTACTTCATTGCCCTTATGAGGGGCATTAAAATCAATTGCAAGGCATTTTGGTACAATCCGAGTCAGGACAAGCCCAAGAAATATACAAAACCATGGCTATTAAAACTTGGGATGGTTTTCACCACAAACGGAGCGCCAAAAAAAGGCAATTATCCCTACTCGTTGCTATTCAAAATTTTTGGGACTTTAAAAAATTCCCCTTCTTGTTCCGGCGCACTATTAAGAATGGCTTCTCGCTCAGGATATGGTTGTAACTCATCTTTTCGAGTCACATTACTAACATCAATCGCCCTTGTGGTCGGCAACACATCACTCACATCTACTTCATTCAACTGTTCCACGTATTCCAGAATACTTCCCAGTTGGGTGGTAAATTTCTCCTCCTCTTGTGCTGTTAATTCTAACCGAGCTAGAAGAGCTACTTTATGAACTTGTTCCCGATCAATCATGGTTTCTCAATGGTTAATTTTTTTTCTTATGCTCAATGGGAGAGACAAACCCGCCCCGCCTCCCTTGTGGAGGTGGGGGTGAGTTTCTTGGTATTGGGTTTGGCAAAGCTTTAACCCAACCTAGAGAATATTAAAAGAATACGTCAATTTGCATACGTCCGGTAGTTTTCAGCCAGTTCTGGGCTTCAATGTAATTATTAGGAGCCATGCGGATGGCTCTAATCCAATAATCTGCGGCTTGATCAAAAAATGCCTCGCCAGCGTCATTATCCCCAGCTTCTTTGGCCTTTTCACCTTGATAATGGTAAATCACCGCAATGTTATTCAAGGCCTGGGGTAACCGTGGATTTAATTCAATCGCTTGGTGATACATTTTTAAAGCTGTATCGTGGTCACCATTACTGGCATAGATTAGCCCCATATTGTAATGAATATACGCGCGATCATTACTGTCTTCCTCTAGTGTCAGCGCTTCTTCATAGTACTCTAAGGCTTCAGCATATTCTCCTTCAGCCTGGGCTGACATCCCATCTCGGTAATACACAAATGCTTCTTTAGCTTTCTTGTTGGTGGGGAGGATTTTCAGGATGATATCCGCCATCACTGTAAAGGATTTGTCAATGAAATTATCGTTTTTCTGTGTTCTTGGCATATTTGCCTCTATAGATTATACAGCAATTGGCGTGAAGCACCCACAGACTTCGCCTTCCCTAAGTCCGGCTCAAGGACTGTGAACAGCTATTCTCAGGAAGTGGGTGATCTTCACTCACAGGAATGATACACTCAGCATAATTATGTCGAGAATTGTTCACCAAGCTATTAACTGGGTAGCCAGTCATTACTTGAACTTGATATGGACACAATAGCTGCTGTAGTGTTTGGCGGTGTTGCCATTTGGGGATTTAAGCACAAATCGTCATCTTGTGGAGCCAAAATAACCGGCATACGATGATGAATTGGTTGGACTAATTCATTACCTGCCGTTGTTTAAATTGTACAAGATTTAATTTACTCGCCTTGGCAGTTCTCCTGTGGAGGTTGCCATACTTCCCAGAAACCAGCCAAGGCTCGGTGCTTGAATACTGAGCTTACCCTGGTTTTTCCTCAACTTTTTCTACCCTAGCATTGATAAGCTTCACACCCCTTTGGTGAATTTTCGCCCAAGCAGATATTCAGCCCCCATTTAACTGCTGCAATTCACGCTTGTGAGTTTCAGGATTATTTAGTACAGTTGCCACTTTTTGCGTAACTGCAATGTTATATTGAGCAACTAAATCTCGAATTTTATCTAACCGAAATCACGAAATTAAAGCCGCTGATGACTGATTTAAAGTAAATATTCCCTAGATAGTTTTATCTTACTCCACTGAATAAAATCGCAATTTTAAACACCAGCATTAAATAATACTATCATTTCTGTTATTTGTGGTTTTTTTATATAATTTAATCAGATGTGAATATGCTGCATATTCACAATATATATCCTGTTTTTCCAACTTTGTTTCGTAATATATTGTATTTTAGTGCATCACTTATTTTGATATTGATTGTTATATTCTTATTCACATGAAAATTCTCAAACTGTATGATTTCTTACCATCTGGTAATAGCTACAAAGTGCGACTTTTATTAACACAAATGGGTATGCCATTTGAGACAGTAACCATTGACATTTTGAAAGGAGAGTCTCGCACACCGGAATTTTTAAGTAAGAATCCTAACGGGAAAATACCAGTTTTAGAAATTGATACTGGTAAGTATTTGGCAGAATCAAATGCTATATTAATGTATTTGAGTGAAGGTACAGAATTTTTACCATATGATCGCTTTTTCAGAGCACAAGTATTGCAATGGTTATTTTTTGAACAATCTAGTCATCAACCTTTTATCGCTAAATCAAGATTTTGGCTCTCTATTTTAGGTAAACCTGAGGAATATCGCACAGCTATAGAACAACAACGTGACCCTGGGTATGCAGCACTAAAGGTTATGGAAAATCATTTGATGACTCATGAGTTTTTTGTGAGCGATCGTTATACAATTGCCGACATTGCCTTGTTTGCTTATACTCATGTGGCACATGAAGGAGGTTTTGATTTGACAAATTTCCCCGGTATCAAAGCGTGGATCAAACGAGTAAAATCTCAATCTAGATATATTCCCATTACACAAGATATCAATATTGAATAGAAAACTCACTGGTAGATTGTACTAGATATAACAATAAAGCAATTAATTATCTGTATCAATTTCAATCAGCTTTTGCCGAGAGGATAAACCAGATTTAATACTAATCCGAGATTTTGATACCTTAAACTTTTCCGCTAAGAGTTTAATTAATTCCTCATTTGCTTTACCATCTACTGGGGGTGACTTTAATTTGACAGTCAAACTCCCGTCACTTTGTTCTTCAATTTTTTGTTGTTTACAATTAGGTTTAACTTTAACTCTTCTTTGCATATCCCATTATTGTTAGTTATATATCCTATTTATAATATATAGTTACAAGTCCTGTTTCCTGATGGCGAGCAAAATAGCCAAGATGAGAGCTGACAAACCTTGAGGAGTGATTGAATTCAGAATCTCTCTGTATTTAGACCCAGAAGTGTGAGGAGGATTAGTTATTAACCCTCCATCACAAAGAACTAGGGATATCTTCTGCTACCAGCACCTACTACACCAATTTTGTGCCGATAGGAAAGTTCAGCCCCAAACCAACCAGTGATACTTGTGAGCGTACCCACAACTAGGGACAGGAAGAATCCCCAAGGTAATATTCGGGCTTCAGCATCGCCCAGACGTAAAATTAAGTTGATGGATGTTAACGCTAAAATAGTGACATTAAGAAATAAGTGCATCCAGCCGGCGGTGCGCTTGCGAACACGTTCAATTTTCAAAAAGTCACTCATCCCTGTGATGGCGGCGATGAGTCCTCCTATAAGTCCGAGTCCAATTAACCATAGTGACGCTCTGGCCCAGAAAAAATCCTTAGTTAACCAATAGGCGAAGTCACTCCCCAGTCCGCCAGCTAAAAAGGCTATGGGAAAAATCATTGTTAGGGGGTGTAAAGGATGTCCAGCGATCGCCACTGTGCTAGGTACACCGCTATCTTGATACTCTCTGTTGTCGCTTTCAATAATTGGTGGGATATTTGGAAATGGTGTGGAATTGGATTCTGTTCCTGTACTTTCCATGATTTATTATCCTATTTTTAGCTAAAAGAAATTTGTTGAATATGAGCCGCTATATGTAAGGTTAATTTCTCGGATTTGATGTTTATTGAGTGAGAAGTTATGAAAATAACTTCATCCCCAACATCAAAATTAATTCTCTGGCTTGGTTAAATGTCTGAATATACCTATCCATTAGGATGCTCTAGTATTATTGGAGAAAATCTATTTCAGTATCCTTGAGTCAATTTATAAAATTTGCCAAAAATTTTTATCTTCCTCGTGGGGTATTTACAGCTATACAGTTATATTTCCCCAAGTATAATTCTAATCTTTTTGTATATATATAGCAATCCTAAATGATTCATGAACAATTTCTGTTCCCTGTTCCCTGTTCCCTGTTCCCTTTCCTCAATCATAATTTCTCAAGTCAAATAGGATGACTATATCTGATTTTTATATCTTGAGTTGTGAAGGCGATCATTCAAAAGAAAGATGTAACTTACATAAATTATATGTCACTCTTAGACAGAGTAATAATACGAAATAATTTCAGAGGAGAACTGGAGATGGTAACGACATTAGATGATACCAAACGAAATGCTATCGGCATAAAATTGGCAAGTATGCAACTAATTCAACAGTTGCTTATAGAAAATGAGCAACTGTTTTTGACGCAATCAACAGATGTGGAAATATCTGAACGTCTCCGGAAGATGCTAGAAGATGACCAGAAAAATCAAGGGGTTCTGGAAACTACAATTATTCAGTATGGCATCCGAAAAGAACCAGAACCAATGGTTCAAGAAATGTGTAATCAAGTCCGGGAATTAATGCAGGGATCTCAATTGAGTTTTTATGAAAAAATATTTCAACATGAATTATTAAAACATCAACAGGTAATGTGTGGTGTACTGATTCACAAGGCGGCTCAAAAGGTTGGTGCTGATGTCATGGCCGCCATTAGCCCTTTGAATACGGTTAACTTTGAAAACCGCGCTCACCAAGAACAACTCAAAGGTTTTTTAGAGGTTTTAGGTGTGCGTGAACTGACTGGACAAAATGCAGATCAAGGGATTTGGGGACGAGTTCAAGATGCGATCGCAGCCTTTAGTGGTGCGGTAGGTAGCGCGGTTACCCAAACCAGTGACAAAAAAGATATGAATATCCAGGATGTTATCCGCATGGATCACAATAAGGTGAATATCCTGTTTACAGAATTACTACAAAGCAACGATCCCCAAAAGATTCAGGAGTATTTTGGTCAAGCTTACAAAGACCTGACGACTCATACCGAAGCTGAACAGGAAGTTGTTTACCCCAGAGTACGTTCTTTCTATGGTGACTCCGACACCCAAGAACTTTATGATGAACATGCTCACATAAAACGGCTGTTAGAAGAAATCCGCGCTATTAATCCCTCAGATGCGGAATTTAAAGATAGAGTCAGAAATTTGATGGATATTGTCGGCGATCATATTCGTCAAGAAGAAACCACAATGTTTGCTGCTATTCGTAATAACTTGAGTACTGAACAAACTGAGCAACTGGCGACACAATTTAAAGCCGCTAAAAGCAAAATTCAAGCAAGATTGGGGGGTAGTACAACCGGAGCGAATGTTTAGCTAAGTCGCCCTCATTCATTGATGAAGGTGATTAAAAGGATTTGAAACCCACTTGCGTGGGTTTTACTATGTTGGGGTATGTCCGGGTACAGGCTGTTTTTGTTGCAGTTTTATCTTTTTTGACAATACTTATAAGCAGCATAAGCCATCGTTACAACCCCGGTGATAATCGCTGATTCATCGACTTCAAATTCTGGATGGTGTAGTGGGTGATTAATAATTCTATCTTTGTAGCCTACACCTAAGCGAAACATCGAACCGGGAGCGTGTTCTAAATAGACAGAGAAGTCTTCAGCACCTAGAGAAGGCTCAGGTAAAACTTGGACGCGATCGCTACTCCAGGCTTCCTCAGCTGAAGATTGCAACAATTGGGTAATGGCATAATCATTCTGCACACTAGGGACACCTTGACGATAATTAACTTGATAACGCGCCCCAAAAGAATGGCAGACATTCGCCACAATATTTTCAATCCAGTTGGGGAGTTGACTCCGGGTTTCCGGATGTAGCGATCGCACTGTTCCCAACAACTGTACTTGGTCAGCAATCACATTTGGCGCTCTCCCCCCCGTAATTTTCCCTATACTCAAAACCACAGGACGTAGAGGATTCTGTGTGCGGCTAATAGCTTGTTGTAACGCAGTAATCACCTGTGAAGCAATCCAAATTGCATCAATGGCTTCATGGGGACGCGCCCCATGGCCAGATTCTCCCATAATGATAATTTCTAAATCATCAGCCGCAGCGGTCAACGCACCGTAGCGTACACCAATAGATCCTGCGGGGATAGAGGGGAAAACATGAACACCTAATATAGCTGTGACCTGGGACATTGCGCCGTCCTTGACCATCCAGGTTGCGCCTTGAGCGATTTCCTCAGCAGGCTGAAATAAAAACCGCACCTTAGCGCCCAATTCCTCGGCTATTTCGGAAAGCACCATTGCTGTTCCTAAACCCACTGTGGTATGAACATCATGACCGCAAGCGTGCATCACACCTTGTACACGGGAAGCATAATCTAAATTTGTCCGTTCTTGAATTGGCAAAGCATCCATATCAGTACGAATTGCCAATAAACGCTCATCTATCCCAGTATTTTGAAGTTCTCCCATCACCCCAGTTTTACCAATTCCCTCCTCTACATGGAGACCACTAGAAGACAACACACCAGCCACAAAGGCAGATGTTTGGTATTCCTGACCGCTGAGTTCTGGGTGAGAGTGGATATGGCGACGAATTTCAATTAAGCGGGGCGCTAATGTTGCGACTAAGTCTTTAATACGGGTTAGCATTACTCTATTTTATGTGACAGGCTTTGTTTCCATCATAGAGAAGTGTTCCCGAACAAAATGCTTTTCCTCTACAGCTACAATGTGAGGATAGGGTTGTCTAACATGAGGATTAAACTGTCATTAAATATACTAATTTTCACTAGAACACAAATGTAACCTATTGATCAAGAAACTATAAAAATCTGAGAAATTTACTTCAAGGACTATACAAAATTGGATTTAGGCTTTAAAATAGTTATCGAAAAAATGGGTTTAAAACCCCGTTGTTCTACGACGGCTTTTTTGATTCTTGGAAAAAAACTTGCCTAAAAAACAACAAAAAGCTAAAATGCAATAGTCGGCTTGGGGCATCGGCACGACTTTAAATGGACAGGGAGTGACTATAAGACTGCTTCGGCAGCGAGTTACTGTGAACTGTCAAGAATCACTGATATTCAAGATCGGTGAGTATGTCAATCTAAGGCACTATACTGAAATCCTTATAGAGTACCACATATGTGATACCCCTGGCTTTCTTTTCGTTTCGGCTAGGGGTATCTTGTTTTAGGCGTGGGCAAAATCCCATCTCTACCCCACCCCGTTAACGCCACCCCAACCAGCGCAAACCGGGGACAATCAGGTAATAACTCACCCCTAACCAAAAGCTCATTAACAGACCTACCAAACTCAAAAAAACAATGGGCAGGTATGATGTTAAAAAGATGGACTGACCAGAAAATTCAAAAACAGTAGTTGGGAAACCAAAAATAATTAACAGTGCAAAGACAATTGCAGTACCCAATGTAGCCACCACAGCATGAACTATGTGATGGCTGCGAAAGTCTATACTCAAGGTCAATAGAAAAACCGCAACTAAAATTACTGTCAATAGTCCTTCACCGCTATCTTTGGGTGTGATGAATTGCCAAACTAACCAACTAAACCCATAGCTGATCATACCCATGAGCGATGCTACTAAAAACCGTTTTCGTTGACCAAAACATCCCGAGATGGTTAGTCCCCATGCGGTTCCCCAACCGGCGCCAACAAACACTATCATTTCTGTGGCTACCATAGCTTGAGTATTAGTTACTAATTCCGGTAGCTGACGCAAAATATATTCTGAAACTTCCTCGCCTAATACCGTACGATCAGCTACAAAGAAACCAATAATCGTACCTAGGCAAGTGCCAAGGCTAGTTAGTAGCATAGCCCAAATTGTCGCCCCACAAGCTTGTAAAACCTTGAGAATTGCTTGCGCTATCAAAACAATTGTTTTACCTATGGCATTGGTGAGATGATTGAATAGATTCTTAATGGCCTGTATTAAAAGTATAAACTTAGCGGCAAGTTTTGCTGCTCCTTGCTCCACAGATTCCTTGATGTGGGAAAATAAGCTAGTCCCGGAAGATTGGTGGATAATCTTATTTAATCTTTTCTGAATAATTCCTGCATTTCCTGGACGCGATCGCACATCTTCTAGTACCATTTCATCTAGTAAATCTGCCAGTTGCGGATTAACTTTTATCTGATCTCGCCACCGCAGCACACCAGTTTGAGGATCTCGTAATTCCAGCGGATGCTTACCCGTAAGTAATTCAATCATCGTCTGACCAAGGGCATAAAAATCAGCCCCAGGACTAATATTACTACCGGTCACCTGTTCTGGGGGACTGTAACCAGAAGAATATAACTTAGTTGAACTGGACTCTCGACGTACCTTAGCGGTGTTAAATTGTTTGACCCCGCCGAAATCAATCAATACCAGTTCTTCCTTGCTTCCCCCCGGAGTCAGGGTAACAGTGGGGGAGGAAGTTCGTAACATCAAATTAGAAGGTTTGATGTCGCGATGAATAATCTTGAGTTTGTGCAGTTCCTGTAAAATATTTATAGCCTCAGACAGCCAAGTTAACACCCGATCCTCTGGACATCCTTGAGGATGATTTTGCAGGATCTCTTCGAGAGTCGAGCCGTTAATTTTTTCCATCACCAGACAAGCTAGTTGACGCGGTTTAGAATTGGGTACATTGACTTGAAAATAACCATCAGATTCTACCCTGGGAATACCCGGATGCCGCAACTTAATTAAAACCTCGGCCTCTTGTCTAAACAATTCCAGTGCTTTTGGTGAATTTTCTACCAAAACTTTGAGTACTTTTTCCGTCTGGGTCTTCTGATCCCAAACTGTGTAAATTTGCGCGAATCCTCCCGCGCCCAAGGGTTGCAGAGGCACATAACGGTCTAACATCCGTAGCAATGTGCCACAACTGTTACAAAACTTATTGCCCCAAGGTTGAGGATAAGGACGTTTACATTCAGGATTTATGCAGTGAACCGCATTCTTAGTGATGTCGGGCACATTTGCTATAATACAGAGACTGAATTGATTTTAACCCATTACTGCCCACGATAGGCAATGCGCAGGCTTTGGAATAGAATCACCAGAGATGCGATCGCCATCAACCCGCCCCAAAACCAGTAAGGTAAAAGTAGATACCTTTGCATTTGTCCCGTATCAGAAATTCCTAATGATCCGGCACTGTAGCTAAATAAATAATTCAGTTGGTGGTACGTACTGACACAAGCTTGTACACCCAGAAATTGAATAGCAAATCCCTGTACCCACTGGGGAGCTTTCAGGGATATTCCCAGAATAATTACACCCAATATGGGAACCGCCAGCAATCCAAACCCAGAACCCACCCAAAGTAATGTGGAAAGTAACAGAACGCTACTCAGTATCTTTAAGCTCAGGGAAGCAGTGGTAAAATTACGGGAAGCCAGAATCAAACCAGCACCGGCAATAGGTGGACCCATGGGACCGGCGGCGGCGACTAAAGCCGGTCCAATTGGCGATAGAGCTTGGGAGATGCTATAACTAGCAACGCCGGAACCATTACTAAAAATTTGTAATTGATGAAACCGTCCTCCCAACAGCATAGCCATCAATCCGTGACCCATTTCGTGGAACCAAGTTGCCAGGATACTAAAAGGGTATAAAATATAATCACCTGCCGGAACTTGCCATAACAGGATAGTCACTATGGCTGCTGAAATTAGCCAAGTTAGTCCCATAGGTTCTACTACGGGCGGAGCAACGCGTGTCAGCTTTGGTAAAAAATCTTTTCCTGGTTCCTTCATAGGTAAATTTTGGTAAACATCCGTCCCTGGTTTGAAGTGGATAATTTACTCATCCGAGAACTGTTCTCGGATGGCAAAAATCAGTTAGGCAAGTTGAAATAGAAACGTGACTAAATCTCCCTTACCCAGACTGATGCGATCGCCTGGTCTGAGGCGGTGTCGGTTACCGGGTAATAAGGGCGAGTTATTAATGTAAGTCCCATTAGAACTTCCCACATCTTCTATGTAGTGAAAATCTCCCTCAACGCGAATATCTGCATGTATCCGCGAGACAATTTCCGAATTGGAAAATCCCGAAACATCAATATCTGGGGGAATCCGGTCATTGGGTTTGCCGATATGAATCACAGATAGACCTTGTGGTAATTCAATTTCGCGATCGCTCTGGACGTGGAATAACCGTGCAGTTACCTGCTGTAGTTGCGTCATAGAAGGGTATGGCACGGGTGCGGGTGCGGGTACCACGTGTGCGGGTTCGGGTACCACGGGTGCGGGTTCGGGTACAGCTGTTGAAATTATCGTTGGTGGTAGGGGTGAAATAACCGGCTGATTGGTGTTGGGGTCTGGGTTAGTTCCCAAAGCATCAGGTTGTGAAACTTCTAAAGGGGGATCAGGCTGTACTAACTGCGGTACTTCTACTGGGATGTTGGGAATTGCCACAGATGCGGGGGTAGCTGCTCCATTAGAATGCAGGTTATAACCGCATTGACCGCAGAAAGCAGCATCAGCCTGGACAGTTGCGCCACAGTTGGGACAGTGACCAATGGTTGGTAACGGCGTATAACAGGCTTCACACTGGACAGCGCCGTCTGGATTGGGGTGATTGCAATTAGGACAGACGATCATCGATTTAGGTCCTTGTTCAAGATCATCGTAAGATACTCTTCGTAAACATACAAAACACTGTAGACACCAAAATTCTGGAACAGTGTCACACAGAAAAGCGGCCAGGAACAAGCCTGAATCTCCCGGCGATTAGAGATTCGCTCAGGAAAAAACTCTAGCTTGTGATGGTAATCATTACTCCTGATGGGAAAGTCAATCTGGGAGTTCTCATAGCTAGCGTGGTAGAGCCATACCTGCTGCTGCATCCAGCAACCACCACAGTTCGCCTTGGGGTTTAATCAAGCGGGATGGATAAGTAAAATCATCAGCCACAGGGGCGAAGACTTGAGCTAGAGCTGGTCGTTTATTAGCACCAGCAACCATAAAAATCACACTGCGAGCAGCGTTAATAAATGGGTATGTGAAGGTTATGCGGGGGTTTCCGTCTTTGTTGCCCACTGTAATCAAGCGGTCATGGACTTTTAAAGCCGCAGTCTGGGGAAACAAAGAAGCGGTATGTGCATCATCACCCATTCCTAGTAATATCACATCTAAAGCGGGAAACTCGTTGGCGGGAGAATGGAAAAATTCTCGCAGATGCTGTTCATGTTTGGTGGCTGATAGGGCTGGATCTCCGTCTAAAGTGGGTATAGCGTGAATATTAGTGGCAGGGATATCAACATGATCTAACCACGCACGCCGCGCCATCAGTTCATTGCTATCAGGATGATCTGGGGGTACATAACGTTCGTCTCCCCAAAAGACATGAATTTTATCCCAAGGGAGTTTTTGACTAGCTATCGCTTCGTACAATGGCTTCGGTGTACTACCACCAGCTAGGGCGATGGTAAATTGTCCGCGTTCCTTAATGGCGGTTGACAACTTGGATAGAATCAAGTCTAGCGATCGCGCCACTAAGTCGGAAATACCCGGAAGAACTTCAACCTTGTTATTCATAGTTTAATCATCATAATATCGCCCACTTCTGTGCAATACCATAACTAATTTATGACCATTGCCCTTTTTAACTTTTCAAACTTTTAAGGAATTCCCACGGAATTTCCCATTTGCCATGGGATGGGCTACTTAAGCTGTACAGGGACAAAGGCTGATCACTTTATACACAGGCTGTTAATTACATCTTTAGTTGACTGGTAACAGTTTATCCCAGTCTGAGATGGCCTCTCTCTGCAATATTAACAGTTGCTGAATGCCTTTTTCCGCAAAATCTAGTAGGTGATTTAACTGAGTCCGACTATAACTGCCTTCTTCTGCTGTGCCCTGAATCTCAATTATACCCAGATCTTGGTTCATAACCACATTAAAATCTACTGTTGCTGCCACATCCTCAATATAGTTTAAATCTAAATATGGCTCGCCTTGCAATAAACCCACGGATATTGCTGCTACTTGTCCAGATAAAGGCGATCGCTCTAATACACCTTGCTGCAACAATTGAGAAACTGCATGAGCTAAAGCCACAAACCCCCCTGTAATCGCTGCTGTTCTAGTTCCAGCATCGGCTTGTAAGACATCAGCATCCACAGTCAGGGTTCTTTCTCCCAAGGCCTCAAAATCAATTGCTCCTCGTAGGCTACGTCCAATTAAACGTTGAATTTCCTGAGTTCGTCCAGACAATTTCAACAATTCCCGAGATTGCCGTTCTTGCGTAGCAGAAGGCAACATTCTATACTCTGATGTCAACCAACCTTTGCCAGTTCCCGCTAAAAACTTAGGCACACCTTCACTCACACTGACCGTACACAGTACCTGAGTGTCTCCAAATTTTGTGAGGACTGAACCGGGAGCAAAGCGGGTAAAACCCCCATGAAAACTGATAGGACGGACTTGATAGGGTTGTCGACCATCGGGGCGTTGCCAAACCATGAGAATTACCTCAGAAATTTTATACAGACTATACTGCCTATGGCTACGCCCCGCAAGCTATCAGATTAGCAGATACAATCTTTCATGGTCAAAATCTGTTATATTTTAGTGCGTTGATAGGAGTTTTAACTTTGTATAAACACAGAAGAAATCGAACTCATCCCAGTCCTTTTTTTTCTAGTAATTACTATAATTATCCCAGTAGATTTTACTAATGTGTGTAAAATTTTCTAATTCTTTGCTATTTTTTTAACTGATTTATGATTGCCCAATTAGAAACTCCCAGCGCCAGTTCAACCCTGAGCTTACCCTATCCAGTGGCAGGATTAGTGCAAGTTTTTACTAGTAAAAAACGTATTTTTTTTACTAGTGTCATAGCCCAAGCCTTGAGAATCGCAGGTCAAGGTACACCAGTATTAGTAGTACAATTTCTCAAAGGTGGTATTCGTCAAGGTCAAGAGCGCCCCATTCAATTAGGGCAAAATTTAGATTGGATTCGCTGTGATGTCCCCCGCTGTATCGACACACCCCATCTAGACCTTGCGGAAGGGGAAGCTTTACAAAAGTTGTGGCAATATACGCAAAAAATAGTAAGTGCGGGTAAATATTCTCTTGTGGTTTTAGATGAATTAAGTTTAGCAATTAATTTTGGCTTAATTCCCGAAACCGAGGTTTTACAATTTCTCGCACAACGCCCGGCTCATGTTGATATTATCCTTACAGGAACAGAGATGCCAAAATCCCTGTTAGATGTAGCAGACCAAATTACCGAAATCCGTCGTAGTCATCGACCTTAACCTCATACCCCAGGCTTATCCACGCATCCAAGAGGTAAGCGAAATGATTGTTGATGTTTGTAGATTTATTTACACAGAGGTCAAACGTGCTAAAAAATGATAAATGGATTATCGAACAAGCCAAACTAGGAATGATTTCTCCATTTGAAAATTCTCTAGTGCGCCAGGTTGAAGATAGGCGAGTCATTAGTTATGGCTTGTCTAGCTATGGCTATGATTTAAGATTGGCTCCCACAGATTTTCGGATTTTTAGACACATTCCAGGTACTATTGTTAATCCTAAGCGGTTTAATCCTGAGAACCTAGAATCGATTCCACTACAAACCGATGAAGATGGATCATTTTTTATTATTCCCGCCAACTCTTACGCCTTGGGTGTATCCCTGGAAAGATTGCGCATTCCTCCGAACATCACAGTTATTTGTATCGGAAAATCAACTATGGCGCGTTGCGGGATTATTGCTAATATCACTCCCGCTGAAGCCTCCTGGGAAGGTTTCTTAACTCTGGAATTTAGCAATGCTTCTAGTGCTGACTGTCGCATCTACGCTAATGAGGGCGTGTTGCAGCTCCTATTTTTGGAAGGTGAACCATGTCAAACAACCTACGCGGAACGCTTTGGTAAGTATCAAAATCAAGCCCAAACTGTAACCATTGCCAAGGTTTAGTTTCCACAATTACCGCTCAAAAATTGTGAATTTTTGAGCAGGAATCAAAATTGAGTAATATTTAATATTTAGTCGGAGATAGTGCCATCCGGAAGGATAGCATTACGAAAATTCGCTCCTTCCAGGTTGGCGTTGGTCAAATTTGCTGCTCTTAAATTAGCACGATCTAAATCGGCTTTGTGCAGGTTGGCTCCTTCCAAGTTAGCGCCTTCTAAATTTGCAGATGTCAGATAGGTTGTACTCAAATCGGCATTACTCAGATTTGCGGCTTCTAGATGTGCTTTATGCAGATTGGCTTTACTGAGATTGGCACCGCTAAGATCAACTTGATTTAAGATTAATCCACCTAAATTAGCCCTGCTTAAATCTACCTGTGTAAAATCTCGTTCTCCTGCAGCGTAACGTCGCAGAAAATTATCTACGTCCATATGTACCTCAATACTTATGCAGCACGGCGAGAAGTTAACAAGTTCCACAATAAAATAGCAATAATTGAGCCAATTATTGCTAAGATAATGCCTGCAGCACTAAGAGTAGGAGCCGCTAGAGCAAATCTACCTGTGGCAAAGAATATACCAAGGCTACCACCAATAAAAGCACCGATAATACCCAGTAAAATTGTTCCTAAAATGCCGCCACCTTGATGTCCCGGGTAAATCGCTTTAGCAATAGCTCCAGCAATTAGACCTAAAGCAATCCAAGCAAGAATGTTCATGATTATTAATTTAGTAACTATTATTACTTACAGACATAGGTTAACAATTCAACCCTGGGCATTAAATCTGTCATCAGAACTAATTATTGAGAGCTTCAAGAGAGTATTTGCTTGAGTAGCACTTCTTTTGGTCTATACCTGTTTGGGTAAAACAACCAGATGAGACCTAGAGAGATTTTGGCGCAGCTTTACAAAAAAACAGATAAGCTATTTTATCTAGGCTAATTGTTTAAACTTTACTATGGCAACAATTAACGACAACTATCTGAAGCTGAAAGCTGGTTACTTGTTTCCCGAAATTGCTCGGCGGGTGAATACCTTTGCTCAAGCAAATCCTGATGCGAAAATTATCCGCTTGGGTATTGGTGATGTTACTGAACCTCTACCAGAAGCCTGTCGCACGGCTATGATCGCAGCTGTGGCAGAAATGGGCGATCGCACTACTTTTAAAGGCTATGGTCCGGAACAAGGTTATGCTTGGCTGCGAGAAAAGATTGCCGCTCAAGATTTTCAAGCCAGAGGAGCTGATATAGATGCCTCAGAAATCTTTATCTCTGATGGTTCTAAGTGCGATACAGGCAACATTCTCGACATTTTTGGCAAAAATAACATTATTGCAGTTACAGACCCTGTATACCCCGTCTATGTGGACACTAATGTTATGGCTGGTAATACCGGGGAAGCTAATGATCAAGGGGAATTTGCGGGTTTAGTGTATCTGCCGATTTCGGCTGAAAATAACTTCACAGCTGAGATTCCCTCCCAGAAAGTCGATTTAATTTATCTGTGTTTCCCCAATAATCCTACTGGCGCAACTGCGACCAAGGAACATCTCCAAGCATGGGTAGACTATGCGAGGGCCCATAACTCAATTATTTTCTTTGATGCTGCTTACGAAGCTTATATCACTGATCCGACCATTCCTCACTCAATATATGAAATTGAAGGCGCAAGGGAATGTGCTATTGAGTTTCGTTCTTTCTCTAAGAATGCAGGTTTTACAGGAACCCGTTGCGCGTTAACTGTTGTACCCAAGACTCTAACCGCTAAAGCTGCTGATGGTTCGGATGTGGAATTGTGGAAGTTGTGGAACCGTCGCCAATCCACTAAGTTTAATGGGGTTTCCTACATCATCCAACGGGGTGCTGAAGCTGTATACTCTCAAGCAGGACAAGCACAGATTCAGGCATTGGTAAGTTTTTACCTAGAAAATGCCAAAATTATTCGTGAGCAACTTTCTGGCGCAGGTTTGGCTGTATATGGTGGGATCAATGCTCCTTATGTTTGGGTGAAGACCCCCAATGATTTATCTAGTTGGGACTTTTTTGATAAGCTGCTACATACTGTAAATGTGGTGGGTACCCCTGGTTCTGGTTTTGGTGCTGCGGGTGAGGGTTATTTCCGCATTTCGGCTTTTAATAGTCGGGAAAATGTGGAGGAAGCTATGAAGCGTATTACTCAGAAGTTTAAGCTGTAAAAGTTTGTGGTGGGCATTGCCCACCCCAGATCAAATATGATCAGGTTAACATTAATAATATGGGGTTAAATATTTGAATATATTAGGCAAACTTCCAGGTGTAAGTTTAGCGTTAAATTTTTATGCTTTATGGGATGAATTGGTTTAATTCTTTAACTAGAAGATGTACTGTTGTAGAAGGATTATCACTTTCTGGGTTGGGTGGATTATATTGTTTGAGAAGATTTTCAGCATTTTTAATGGCAGTAGTTTGTAAATGTTCTATTTGTTCATAAATTTGATTACTATTTTTCTTATATTGTTGTTTCAGGTGCGTTTTTAATTTCTTAATATAATCTTCTCTGGTAATTCCGGTATCGAGAAATTCAAAATGTAAAACATACCATAATTCAAAAGCTTCATTAGAATAAGCAACTTTAAATCCTACTCTTTCAGCATTTGCTATTGCATTGTTAAAATCTTGTTTTGGCGAATCATCTCGGTCAAATACACACCAAACTTGGTCATATTCTCCTTTATTTTCAGTATTCAATTCTTGCGCTTTTTTTACCAGGTTACTTGGATTATAGCCGAATCCTCGCACATCAATTACATCTTTCGGAACACGAAAAGATTTAAAGTAGTTTGGTTCAGTTTCTTCACCCTCACAGACAATTAAAAATTTTTTTCGTAATTTCCGTGTTCCAACTCTTCTCTCAGAATAACCACTAGATGAGGCTTCCATCTTTTTTTTAGCCATTATTATCATCCCAGATCTGGCTCAAGTTACCAATAAAGGGAATAGCACCATATTTTCCTTTAATGTAGTCACTTTCAAATGAAGCGTCATTCCTAATTTTATATTCCACTAAGGAATATAAATCTGTAGCGCCATATTTATTTTTTTCTGTAAACCAGATTTGATCTCTACGAAATAGTTTGTTATTCAGAAGGTTGGTATCATGAGTCATAAATATTAATTGTGCATTCTTATAATTGGTGTCTTGAGAGTTAAACATTTCCACAATTGCTTTAGTCATCAAAGGATGAAGTCTTGCATCAAATTCATCAAATATTAAAGTATTACCTTTTTTAAGGGTATCTATTAAAAGTCCCGCTATGGAAAATATTTTTTTCGTTCCTTCCGATTCTTGATTGTCTAAATCAAATGACTCCAGAGATATAAAATTACCTTGATGATCAAATTTTTGATGGATGGTCATTATAGTTCGTGATGTTGCTTTTACAGTTGCGCTCTTAACTTCTTTTAATAGTTCTTCTGGTATTAACAAAGGGTTAAGTGTAACCTCTCTTTCTGTGACCCTGATGTCTCGGATACCTAAATCTAGATTTTTGATTAATTGAATGATTTCTTCTCTATTATCATGACCTGCTTCTAAACACTTAACTGTGTAATTTGAATAAGTATTTAAACCGGAAATTATTTGTATTTTTTTTGTTATCCACTCTAGGATTTTCTTAGCTGTTTCAACATTAAATTGAGCAGCTACTGATATAAACAGTGCATTTTCTCTAGTTTTTGATTGAATGTCTTCTCCTTGAAAATTTTTAGATATATTGAAGTGTTGATAATTACGTTCAAAAAGCCGAGTCTGTCTTTTTTTAGGCACATAAAATAACCATTCTGAAACAATATTTTTTTCAGTAGCTGCAAAACCATATCGATATATTTTATCATCTAAAATAAATACAATTTCAAATAAAGATGGTTGGGTTTCAGTTTCGGTGCTAAGTGCAAATGGTTCCACATTTATTGGTTCCGTACTCTGAGTTTCTTTAGAGGAGTTAATCATAAACCATTTCATAAAGTTGATGGCTTTTGCTAGATTACTTTTACCGCTAGCATTAGCACCATAAATGGCAGCACTTTTAAGTAATGTCAGTTGATCATCTACAACAAAAGTATTGTGTTCATCAGTTTTTGTGTCTTGGGCGACAATATTAGCCGCCTTCATGCTAAAGGTGACTTTATCTTTGAATGATCTGTAATTACCAATACTAAACTCTATGAGCATAGTCAATTTTTATTGCTAAAGGGCATATTTGTGATTTTTTCACAAGTATCTATTTTAAGCATAACGGTGATTGAGACGAGGGAGTATAAATACTCTGGTGCAAGTCAGCATGAATAAATTGATGTGAAAGTACCTCTAGATTACAATGATTGACGGGAGCGTAATCACCCAGAGAAATGAGATGAATGCTGACGAATTGTTCCAAGAGGGATTCAATAAACATTTGCAAGGTGACTATCTAGAAGCCATAGCAGATTATACTCAAGTTATTGCAACTCAGCCAGGCCAGGCCGAGGCATACCACAATAGAGGTCTGATTCTCAGCAGTCAACTCAAAGATTATTATGGGGCGATCGCCGACTTTAATCAAGTTATAGAAATCAATCCCACTCTGTCCGGTGCATATTACAATCGTGGTAATGCCCGTTACTTCTTAGGGGATTATGAGGGTGCTATTGCCGATTTTGAGCAAGCTATAGAAATCGAGCCAAATTTTGCGGGGTCATACCACGGTCGGGGTAATGCCTACCTAGGTTTACAAAATTATAACCAAGCGATCGCGGATTATCAACAAGCGATAGAAAAAAATCCTGACTTAGCTACTGATATCCACTTTGATGTTGCTAAGGCTTTACATAATCGGGGTGTAGAGCGTTGTCATCGCAGTGATTATCAAGGAGCGCTTGCGGATTTGCAGCAAGCTTTACAATGGTATCCTGATTTTGCTGCCGCTCACATCGCTAGAGGTAATATCTACTATATTTTAGGGAAGTATGCTGAAGCGATCGCCGACCATGAACGGGCTTTACAAATAGATGCCAATTTGGCTGTAGCTTATCATAATCGAGGTAATGCCCGCTATGCCCTGGGAGAAAATCAGGCCGCGATAGAGGATTACAATCGGGCTTTGAAAATTGACTCTGGCTTTGCTGAAGCTTACTACAATCGGGGTCTTGTTTATTCTCGCCTGGAAGATTTTACGCAAGCAATTGCTGACTTTAACCAAGCACTGAAGTTGAACCCTGATGATGTGCAAGCATACACTGAACTGGGTCTGATTAGAGAAACTTTAAGAGATTATCACCAAGCCCTGGAGGACTATAGCCAAGCACTGCAAAAAAACCCAACTCTAGCTTTAGTATACGGTTTGCGCGCGAATGTACGTCGCCTTGTGCGAGATTTTCAAGGAGCAGTTGATGATAGTAATCGACTTATACAACTTGAGCCGCATTTGGCTACAGGGTACTACCATCGTGCTACAACTTTGTCTAGTTGGGGAGATTATCAAGGGGCTATTGATGATTATACCACGGCATTAAAGATTACTCCTGATTTAGTTGCAGCTTATTATGGTCGAGGTATTGCTCACCATAATTTGGAATATTTCTTCGCCGCAGTTGCAGATAATACTCAAGCCATAGAGTTACTTCCTAACTTTTCCCAAGCTTACTGTAATCGGGGTAATGCTTATCGTCTTTTAGGCGAGGAAGATAAGGCCATAGCAGATTATAATCAAGCATTAGAAATCAATCCCGATTTGATAGAAGCTTACTACAATCGAGCCTCTGTGTGTTACAAGCTCCAAGACTATGAGAGTGCAGTTGCAGACTACACCAATAGCTTGCGTGGCGCAGCCATAGCACTCAAAAGGGAGCCTCTATCTGCTTTTTACCGCGATCTGCTTGCACATGGGCTTCGCTATCGCGCCAATGCTCGCTATGCTCTGGAGGACTATCAAGGAGCAATACAAGATTATAGTCAAGTTATTTCTATGGAGTCTAGTATAGTGGAAGACTGGTACAATCGAGGTCGCGCCCTTTCTATGTTGGGAGACCTAACCGCTGGGTTGGCTGATTTAAACCAAGCTTTAGAACGTCAACCTTATTGGGCTTCAGCTTATATGCTCAGAGCTGATATCCGCCGTCGTCTACAAGACTATGAAGGTGCAATTGGGGATTTTCAAAAATGTGCTGATATCTATTATCAAGAAGGAAATATGGAGTATTATCAACCAATTCTCGAAGCGATCGCACAGCTTGAGCGTCTCTAATCTTCGTATAAAACTTCTATGCAGCACCTCCACATTTTTGTTACCAGATATTTAGAAAATAACTGTACGAAATTGTATAGTTTTATGTTTCTTTTTCTCAAATTATGTTAATGTGACCGGTAATACTGTTGCTTAAACAATAATTTTGCTAGAGTATATTCAAGGCTTTGTGGAATCTTCTCTTCGTAAACTTCCTGTGCTTGTAGAAATTGCGATTAACTTACCGACCTAAGATTATGCACTGCTTCACCTATCGCTTGTTTGTAGGTTTGAAGGCTGCTATCTTCTCTCTGCCTATTTCCCTAGGAAACAATAGTACTAAACACCTACCTGAGTGTAAATTTATGATGTATGACACTGGACTTAACTTCGACCGTGGATCTGGACGCATTGCCACGGGTTACTAAATTCGCCTTCATTAAATGAAGTATTCCCTCATTTGAGTGATTACTGAAATATTCATGGAGGAAATTAAGACGTAGATAGCTTGGTTAGCGAACCTGTCGCCAATCCTTTATTCTGGATATTATACCATAATCCAGAACTTGGCCAAGCTATCGCCATAAAATACTATTACCCCCAGGTCATTTAGTTGATGACCTGTTATTTTCTCTTAAATTTCTGTGAATAGACACCAAAGCCCAAACAAGATACTATAAAATTTATACAGTTGAATATTAAAAATATTCTGGATATTTAGCAAAAAAAGCATCATTTAACAAAATGGCTCAAGAAATAGAGCGTAAATATTTGCTCCAAGGGGATAGTTGGCGCGAATTATCCATAGGAAGTGTATATTGTCAAGGATATATTCCGACGAAAAATCAAGTGACTGTACGTGTGCGTATAGTAGGACAACAAGGTTATTTAACGATTAAAGGACCTAGTGTTGAATGCTCAAGGTTAGAGTTTGAGTATCCCATCCCTGTGGAAGATGCTCAAGAAATGCTCAATACATTGTGTGAACAGCCTTGGATTGAAAAAATTAGATACAAAGTAGAATGGGGAGGGTTGACATGGGAAATAGACGAGTTTGATGGTTTAAACAAAGGGCTAATTCTAGCAGAAGTTGAACTCAAGGATGCCAATCAAGAAATTGAACTACCCCCTTGGATTGGGGAAGAAGTATCTCACGATCACAGATATTTTAACAGCTATTTGGTCAAACACCCATTTTCACAATGGTTAAGATAGCTTCGCGGTGGGTGTCACCGACGAAATAAATATTACTAATTATACTGAGACTGTCCAAGTTTGTTTAGCCGGATGTTTTGAAGAAAATATGGTTTTTGCATATACCCAAGCCCTGGTGACTATAGCATCTGTTAACTGGGAAAAATTAGTTAATTTCTATACTCAGCTACTTGAGGAACAACCATCTTCTCTTATCCCCAGTGTCTATGCAGAGTTTCAACTTCCGGGTTTAAGATTGGGTATTTTTCAACCTGACAAGAACCACACATGGGAATTTGCCACATCAGCTAAGAGTAAGATCAGTTTATGTTTAGAAGTGAGTAATTTAGAAGCAGCGATCGCTCACCTGACAAACTTAGGCTACCCACCCCCCGGTAAAATCTCCACACCTTCCCATGGGAGAGAAATTTATGCTTATGACCCCGATGGCAACCGCTTAATTTTACATCAAAAATACACCTGATCCATCGCTTTTGTACAAAAGAGTGCTATAATCACTACCTATTGGCCATTAATTATGTCTTTAACTCAAAACTATAAATTAAACCTGATCCAATGGTATCCAGGTCATATTGCTAAGGCGGAAAAGCAGCTCAAAGAACAGCTGACCCGGGTAGATGTGGTGTTGGAAGTACGAGACGCGCGGATTCCTTTAGCAACACACCACCCCCAAATAGATGAATGGGTGGGGGATAAGGCGCGGATATTGGTATTAAACCGATTAGATATGATTTCCCCCCAAGTGCGATCGCTTTGGGTAGATTGGTTTAAACATCAAGGTCAAGTTGCCTATTTTACCAATGCTAAACAAGGTCAAGGTGTGGTGGCGATCGCCAAGGCCGCCCAAGCAGCAGGGGTAAAACTCAATCAAAGAAGACGCGATCGCGGGATGTTACCTCGTCCAGTGCGCGCAGTAGTCATTGGATTTCCCAACGTCGGGAAATCAGCCTTAATTAACCGTCTTTTAGGAAAGCGAGTGGTAGAAAGTGCTGCGCGTCCAGGGGTGACTCGCTCCTTACGCTGGGTGAGAATTTCTGAACACTTAGAATTACTAGATGCTCCTGGGGTTATTCCCTTAAAAATGGGAAATCAAGAAGCGGCCGCCAAGTTAGCAATTTGTGATGACATTGGTCAAGCATCTTATGATAATCAACTAGTAGCATCTACTTTGATCGACTTACTCAACCAACTCCAAGAGACAGCAGGAAACTTATTACCACCCTCACCCCTATATACCCGCTACCAACTTGACCCGGTGCTGTACACAGGCGAAAGCTATTTACACGCCTTAGCAGAACATCGCTATCAAGGGGACGTAGAACGCACAGCCAGACATCTGTTAACAGATTTTCGTAAGGGCTTATTGGGTACAATCCCCTTAGAATTACCACGTAATTTCTAACATGGTAAAACTCTTGTGCTGCGGGCATCTTGCCCGCTAGTATTGTACCTCACAAGAGATAAATATGCTGTAGTGAGTTGTGCGCCGGAGCCTCCCCAGGCGATCACCCTTTTAAGCCAGGCGTTTAGCTTCCACAGTTAGCGGTAAACTAGCCGCATCTGGTAATTGAGCAAATTCTAATTCCCAGCCATTGGCTAAAGTGAGAACTATCCCATCATTACCATCTGTTTGTTTAACTACTTCTTCCTCAAGGTCTTTTTTAGCAACGTAAGCAACTAAATGGCCAGCATCGTTCATCCGTAGCATTACTTTCATGAGTTCTCCTCAACCGATTCTAGTTCTCTTTTCCGACAACCGACAACGAACCCTGTCTCTAGAAAATGCACCGCATAAATATAGGAAGTTTGTAGATAAGTACCTATACTCGCTATGTAGCCAATATCCCCTATATTACCTAAAACAGCCCCGATTTCTTGACCGGGAAATGTACCATCGTTTTTGATTAGTTTACGAAGTCTGACTTTTTGACCGATTTCAAAAACAGGCGGTAAGTTTAGTTCTAATTCATCACGTTGCATGAGAGTACCTCTGTTCTCTTACCAAGCTCAAAAGTTCTTCTACAGTCAGATTGCGTTTTTGCTTAATTGACTGCTGGCGAACTGCATCCAATACAGACTGGGTTTCCTCCGGGTCAAGAAAAATGTCGTTTTGCTGTAACAAACTATTAATGTGATGTCTACCAGAATGCTTACCCACTACCAAACGCCTTTCCCAACCTACCTCTTCCGGTGCGAATGGTTCGTAGGTGAGGGGGTTTTGCAATACGCCGTGAGCATGAATTCCCGACTCATGAGCGAAGGTATTTTCGCCCACAATTGCTTTCCAGGGTGGAACATGAGAATTGGATGCTGAAGCAACCAGTTGTGATAGTTCCAACAAACGGCGAGTATCAACACCCAAATTAATGCCGTAAATGCGTTTAATGGACATGACCACTTCTTCTAAAGCTGCATTTCCCGCCCTTTCCCCTACGCCGTTAACTGTGGTATTTACAGATGTAGCTCCAGCTTTGATACCAGCTAGGGCGTTAGCAGTGGCCAAGCCAAAATCATTATGAGTGTGAATTTCTACAGGAATGGACAAAGCCGAAACCAATTGTTTAACTTTGGCGTAGGTGCTGAAGGGGTCGAGAACGCCCACAGTATCGCAGAAGCGAAAACGTGACGCGCCCCATTCTTGGGCATTAAGTGCTACATCTAACAGGAAGTTGGGGTCAGCTCTAGAAGAATCTTCACCGCCTACTGCTACCCAAAGACCTTTATCTACTGCAAAGCTGATACAGTCTTTGAGTTTTTGTAAACTTACCCGCCATTGACCATGAAATTTAGCAGCGATTTGGATTCCAGAAACCGGAATAGCAATATGTACTCGCTGTAAACCACAGGTCATGGAGGCTTTGATATCTGAAATTACAGCCCGGTTCCAGCCCAGAAGCTTGGCTTGCAAACCTAACTGGGAAATTGCTATAATGGCGTGTGTCTCTGCATCTCCCATGGCTGGAATTCCCACTTCTAACTCGGGAATACCAATAGCGTCCAGAAATTTGGCGATCGCGACTTTTTCTTCAAAAGTGAAAGCAACACCTGCTGCTTGTTCACCATCACGTAATGTAGTGTCATTAATTAAGATTTCATTCATCTCAAACATCCCTCTTAGGAACCATTCTTAATATTCCTTGTGTTTTGGCAGCTTATTTCCCTGAAAAGTTTAGTAAATGCCTAATGCAAATGCTGATACCCGGCGTGGCGTAACCATAGGATGAATGGTAAATGCTATAAACTCTCAGATTTAATATTTCATCTTCATGATTATTAAATCATAACTAAATTAACACATCATATCTGTATGACATCAAACCAAATATAGGTATATTTTAGAATTATTTTCACTATTGCTAAATCATCTATTTTGTAATAGCGATTAATTTATAGTCATCCTATTTGACTTGAGAAATTATCAGTGAGGAAAGGGAACAGGGAACAGAAATTGTTCATGAATCATTTAGGATTGCTTTATTTAACTATTAGTAAATTAGAGCATAAAGCTGAGAAAAATAATCATTTGGTCAGTTAGCTGAGGTCAACCGATGAAAATTAGACATGACATCTGTTAACGATGGTTATCTAGCCAATCTAGAATCTGCTCTAATTGCTCTAAGTTAACCAGTCCATATTGCCACAGGAGCATTGGTAACGGACCATTATCAAACTGACGGTGGCGTAAAGCTACAGCAATATCTGCATTTGTCAGTTCTATCTCCTGATGTAAAAAGTTGATGAATTTTCTTTCACTGTTACAGGTAGTCATAACTTGATAGGAAAATGAACAAATAAGAGAGGACATTTAGGAGTTGTCTGCATCGGAGCAACGTTCTAGCCAATCTACTAATTCCTGGCGAGAAGCGAGAAATTGCATTAGGATACTGCGAATCAGGATGGCTTCTAGCACGTTATTGACTTGGACTGTTAAGGAACCATCACTGTGACAACAGCAGGGAATCATTAATTCTTGCAAACGTTGAGCAATGGTCCAGCGAATTGACAAGAGCTTTCCGCGCATCCCAAAAACAGCGCTTGGTCCATCGCATAAGGAAATCTGCAAAACTTGCTCGTCTGGGAAATCAGAACTATGAGGTGTAAACATGATGAATAAGTTGTCAATAGTTCTTCGTCCTGGGTTTACATCAAAAAGCCTTGTGCTATTTTCTGCTTATATCAGGTGACTCCCAACAGGACACTACAACCAATGCTGATTGGATTTATTGGATTAATTACATTTGTACTCAAGTATCTTCAAGGGTGATTTCAGGGAAATTTAAAATTTTCCTGGGGGTAGGGTACTAGTATTGAATAATAGGGGTTCTAGTTTTCTGAGGTGAGGGGGTTCAGCATTTTTCTACTCAATACAAAATACTTCACCTGTAAGAGTTTGCAGCGAATTAGGCAAGTTATTTTGCAATTTATTAAGTTGTACTCACTGGCACGTCAAGATGAGGTAAACAGCATGATAAGTCATATAAAGCCTTTTTCAGGCTCATGAAGTACACACCAATTCCCTATTCCCTGTTCCCTGTTCCCTGTTCCCTGTTCCCTAAAACTAAAAAAAATTGTACCTCACGAGCATGGTAAATGCTATATCTGTATAGCCAGCTACGATTCCTATTCTAGGATTTCGCCAGGGAAAAAACAGGTTTCTTTATTTTGTTTTAGGTTTTTTTGTCTGTGTATATGTATACGTTTCTTAATATAAACTTTGTCAAACTTTACTTATCTGCAGAAGACACTCAGGGGAATGCTAGAGTGTAATTTATTTACGCAAGTTTACTTGTGCTAATACACCGATAGTGTGCATTGCCAAATTCCATGAAACAGCAGAAAAATCTATTCAGCCATCTCACCGCCATTGAAAGAACTTCCTTATCATTTCCGGCAGAGTTTTTATTAAATCAAAACCTGTTAAAAGGCCAAATATTAGATTTTGGTTGCGGTTTTGGCAATGATGTCAAGATGATCAGTCAAAAAGGCCTTGATATTACAGGCTATGACCCTCATTATTTTCCCCAATATCCTCAAGTCAAGTTTGACACAATAATTTGTTTTTATGTTTTAAATGTTGTGTTCCCTGAAGAACAAGCTAATATCCTCATGGAAGTATCTCATCTGTTAAAACCAGGAGGTAAAGCTTATTATGCCGTGAGGAGAGATATCAAAAGGGAAGGATTTAGAGAACATTATGTCCACAAAAAGCCTACATATCAATGTTTAGCTAGACTTCCCTTTAACTCATTGTACTCAGATGAAATGCGCGAAATATATGAATATGTTCATTATAATCAACAGCGAAATTCTACCAATTATTGTATATTTTGTAATCCTCACAAACATCTCAGATTAGTGACAGAATCAGCGACCGCCTATGCTATGTTTGATGGTTATCCCATCAGTAAAGGTCACACTTTAGTTATTCCTAAACGTCATATTAGTAATTATTTTGACTTACCACTCAAAGAACAGTCTGCTTGCTGGTTGATGGTGAATAAAGTCCAGGAAATTCTCAAAACAGAATTTGCTCCTGATGGTTTTAATGTCGGTATGAACGTCAATAGAGCGGGGGGTCAAAATATTATGCACGCCAGTATTCATGTTATCCCTCGTTACAAAGGTGATGCTGTTGGTAAAAGTGGTATCAGAAAAGTGATCCCTCGGACATGAGAAATTGCCGTTTCCTCCGGGTTGTTTAAGCGCCCAATTCCTGAACTGACCAGTATACAGACGGGGGTAAGATATCCACCCCAGAAGATTTATGTTGGTTTGATTTGCTGGAAACCTGTTGTATGATTCAAGCTACTTTTCACCGGATAAGTTTACCATATCTAAACTTGTTGGAATTAAGATTTCTCAAACCTTTTGAGCATTTTTTAGGTATTTTTATCAGGAGAAAATTAAATAAATATAAAAGGCAACTTTTGCGCCAGAAAAAATGATATGTTAGATACATAATTAAACTGTCGCCATTTCTCAATTTTGACTTTGCAAAATCCTCAACTTCTGCCTATTTAGGGATATATGCTCACTATGAACTGATCATTTTTGCTTATAGCCATTAATTCTCAATAGCTGTATGATCAGAGTTAATGTAGTTGTTTGTTGAGTGTTGATTATGCAATGTATCCAGAGTTTTCAGATATTCCATCATTCTCAAAAGCACCTGATTAACAGCGGTTGTGCCAGGGAAAATTAAGAGTTTAAGTTTTATTTTTTCTCAACAAACCGCCTGATTTAGCCAGGTGCTAGGACTTGAGGTTAATTGTCAGTAAAAATTAAATAAAGATGAACTGCATTTTTACGTCAAAAAAAATGATAGGTTAGATACAGAATGGAATTTCCCATGTATTTGGAGTGGTACGACATAAACCTGCTCTGTGTTTTTCACCCATTGAGCCGCTATTCCTGGTAATGAGAAATAGGACTTAAGGCGGTTTTGAGTACAGATTTATGTACCTGAAAGTCGATAAATAATAGGCTAAAACCCTAACTATAAATGGGTTTGAACTGAGTACTAAGAAATCCTGAACCCCTATTTATAAATTCTCGTACCCCAATTGAAAAATACTAGAACCCCTACCCGAAAAAAAAATTATTAATCTTTGTAAAACCCACACAGTCGGGGTGGTAAAATTTGAGTACAAGGGTAATAAATCCAATAAATTCTATCCTCCATAGGATCGGCAAGTATTTGAGAAGTACTGCTATAAATCTTATATCGCCAATCACTCAACGCCCTAAACACAAGGAACAGCGAAGAGTGAGTGGAGGGATGAGATAGCACCATGCCTTTGTGAAGAGAAGTCGCGGCTGTACTCAATAACTTCGACCCCAGATCAAAAAGTTGACACACACCAGCCACACCTCAGTCAATAGTTATCAAACTGTTAACTGCAGTGATGAGAAGACGCGACTTCATTTCCTAGGTAAAGACAGTAGCAACGGCATCTCCCACTGTGGCCTTTAGCCCACTGAACCCTTGCGAAATTCAATGACACTACCGTCTAGCGGACTCCTCACCTCCGAGCATCAGGAACCAGCATCAAACCCAGCAAAATCAGGTGGTTGTGGATGCGACAGCAGCACCACCGGAGAAATGGATCAAAAGCTTCAAGAACGTATCGCCAAACATCCCTGTTATAGCGAAGACGCTCATCACCACTACGCCAGAATGCACGTTGCAGTTGCACCAGCCTGTAATATTCAATGCAACTATTGTAACCGTAAATACGATTGTGCTAACGAAAGTCGTCCTGGAGTAGTGAGCGAACTGCTGACACCAGAAGAAGCTGCACACAAGGCTTTGGTAATTGCAGGTAAAATTCCCCAAATGACAGTGGTGGGAATTGCCGGACCTGGTGACCCATTGGCGAATCCTGAAAAGACTTTCCGTACATTTGAATTGATTGCAGACAAGGCACCAGATATTAAGCTTTGCCTTTCAACTAATGGTTTAATGTTACCAGAATACATTGACCGCATCAAACAACTAAATATAGATCACGTTACTATTACCCTGAATACCATAGACCCAGAAATCGGCGCTCAGATTTATTCTTGGGTTCACTACAAGCGCAAGCGTTATAGAGGTGTTGAAGGTGCTAAAATTCTGCTAGAGAAGCAGATGGAAGGATTACAAGCACTCAAAGAAGCTGATATTTTGTGCAAAGTTAACTCCGTGATGATTCCGGGGATTAATGATCAGCACCTGATCGAAGTCAATAAAATGATTCGTGAAAATGGTGCATTCTTGCACAACATTATGCCTTTGATTTCAGCACCGGAACATGGTACACATTTTGGCTTAACAGGTCAACGTGGCCCTACACCTAAGGAAGTGAAGGCACTACAAGACAATTGCGCCGGTAATATGAAAATGATGCGCCATTGTCGTCAATGCCGAGCCGATGCGGTAGGATTATTAGGAGAAGACCGCAGCCAGGAATTTACTAAGGATAAGTTCTTGGAAATGTCTCCAGAATATGACCTGGAACAACGGACTGTTGTTCATGAAGGGATTGAGAAGTTTAAACAAGAACTAAAAATAGCCAAGGAAAAGGCGCAGAAGGGCAAGAAATTTGCCAATAATCCTAAAATCTTGGTTGCAGTAGCCACCAAGGGCGGTGGGTTGGTTAACCAACACTTCGGTCATGCGAAGGAATTCCAGATTTATGAGGTGGATGGTAATCAAGTTAGCTTTGTTGGTCATCGTAAAATTGACCAATATTGTCAAGGTGGATTTGGAGAAGAAGCCACTTTTGAGCATATTATGGCAGCGATCGCAGATTGCAAAGCAATTTTAGTCTCTAAGATTGGTAACTGTCCTCAAGAGAAATTGCAAGCAGCGGGAATACAGACTGTTGAAGCTTACGACGTGATTTCAAAAGTTGCTTTGGAATTTTACGAGCAATATATCCAGGAATTAGCCAATCAGGATTAGGGAGTAGGGAATAGGGGAGATATTTCCCCATACCCAGTACCCCATACTCAGTAATCACAAAGGAGAATAATCATGGCTTATCAAATCACTAGCCAATGTATTTCCTGTAATCGTTGTCTGTCTGTATGTCCCAATGACGCAGTTAAAGTAATTGACGGTCATCATGTAATTGATGCTGCACTTTGCACAAACTGCGCCGGTAGTATTTACTCTGTCCCTCAGTGTCAAGCTATTTGTCCTACTTCTAATGGTTGTGTAAAACAACCCCACGATTATTGGGAAAGCTGGTTTGCTAATTACAATCGCTCTTTAGCAAAATTAACCAAAAAACAAGATTATTGGGAGCGTTGGTTTAATTATTACTCCCAAAAATTCTCCGAGCAATTATCTCGACATCAGAGCGAAGTAGTAGGTGTATCAGGATGATCATCATTTATCTAGACAATAATGCTACAACAAAAGTAGACCCGGAAGTTTTAGAGGTGATGTTGCCTTATCTACGGGACTACTACGGTAATCCTTCTAGTATGCACACCTTTGGTGGACAACTGGGCAAAGCTGTGAAAACAGCACGCCAACAACTAGCCGCCCTGATTGGTGCTGATGAGTCGGAAATTGTCTACACTAGTTGTGGTACAGAGGGAGATAACGCCGCCATTCGGGCTGCATTGTTAGCACAACCCCAAAAGCGACATATCATTACTACCCAGGTTGAACACCCAGCAGTTTTGAATGTCTGCAAACAACTGGAAACTCAAGGTTATACTGTTACCTATCTTTCGGTAAATCCTCAGGGACAGTTAGATTTAGATGAGTTAGAAGCTTCTCTGACTGGGAACACCGCCTTGGTAACAATTATGTATGCCAATAATGAAACAGGTACGGTGTTTCCTATTGAGCAAATTGGGTTAAGAGTCAAACAGTCTGGCGCTATCTTTCATGTGGATGCGGTGCAAGCTGTGGGCAAAATTCCCATGAACATGAAGACTAGTACCATAGATATGTTAACTCTGTCTGGTCACAAGATCCATGCTCCTAAGGGAATTGGGGCTTTGTATGTCCGGCGCGGTGTGCGGTTCCGTCCTTTGCTGATTGGTGGACACCAAGAACGTGGCCGTCGGGCAGGAACAGAAAACGTTCCGGGTATTATTGCTTTAGGTAAGGCAGCAGAGTTAGAATTATTACATTTAGAAGAGGCTACCGCCAGAGAAAGAAAATTGCGCGATCGCTTAGAGCAAACCTTACTGGCCAAAATCCCTGACTGTGAAGTCAATGGGGATGTAACGCAGAGATTACCTAACACCACTAATATTGGTTTCAAATATATTGAAGGTGAAGCAATTCTGCTCTCCCTGAACAAGCATGGTATCTGTGCTTCCTCTGGTTCTGCTTGTACTTCTGGGTCTTTAGAACCTTCCCACGTTTTGCGGGCAATGGGTTTACCCTATACTACTTTACATGGCTCTATTCGTTTTAGTCTGTCTCGCTACACTACAGAGTCTGAAATTGACAGGGTTATAGAGGTAATGCCTGATATTGTCCAACGTTTACGGGCTATGTCCCCTTTCCAGAATGATAATGCCGGTTGGCTGCAAGAACAAGCACTCATTCATAGCTAGGGACTGCTGGGTATGGGGTATGTAGAATTTTTTCTCATCCCTAGTTCCTAGTCCCTCATCTAAAATCCAAAATCTCAAATCCAAAATTGACCATGTGGGACTACACAGATAAAGTATTAGACTTGTTTTACAATCCCAAAAATCAGGGAGCTATTGAAGAAACCAGCGAACCTGGTGTTAAGGTGGCCACCGGTGAGGTTGGGAGTATTGCTTGTGGTGATGCTCTGCGACTACACCTCAAAGTTGAGGTCGAATCTGATAAAATATTAGATGCTCGCTTTCAAACCTTTGGCTGTACTAGTGCGATCGCCTCTTCGAGTGCTTTAACTGAAATGGTCAAGGGTTTAACCCTCGATGAAGCTTTGAAAATCTCTAATAAAGAGATTGCAGATTACCTCGGTGGCTTACCAGAAGCCAAGATGCACTGTTCTGTCATGGGACAAGAAGCTTTAGAAGCGGCTATTTATAACTATCGAGGTATAGCCCTCCCTACCCATGATGACGATGAAGAGGGTGCATTGATTTGTAGTTGCTTTGGTATTACTGAAGCCAAAATTCGCCGTGTGATTGTAGAAAATCATCTTACGGAAGCCGAACAAGTAACAAATTATGTAAAAGCTGGTGGCGGATGCGGTTCCTGTTTAGCGAATATTGATGATATTATAAGAGATGTAAAGGAAAAAGCCGCTTTAACCGCTGACAGTAAGCATAAAGTCGCAGTTGCTAACTCTCCCCAGCCATCATCAAAACCTTTAACCAATGTGCAAAGAATTGCACTCATTCAAAAAGTTCTCGATGAAGAGGTTAGACCCGTACTGATTGCTGATGGTGGAGATGTGGAACTCTACGACGTAGAAGGCAATAAAGTCAAGGTACTACTCCAAGGCGCTTGTGGTTCTTGTTCTAGCAGCACAGCTACTCTCAAGATTGCTATTGAAGCTAGGTTAAAAGAACGTGTGAGCCAAAACTTGGTAGTAGAAGCGGTGGAACCATAACTTTGAGACTTACACACAGCGGAAATATAACCTGTTAACCATTGAATATTCGGCAAGTAGGAGTTGAAGCAGATAGATATCGCCACATCAATTCATTCCTACTGAACAAGGACAGCAACAGCACATAGGTGAAAGTATTTCACACCTCATTGCCGATAGCATTATCCAACTCACACCGAAAGGAACAGGACATGAGTACATTGTACGACAAAATTGGTGGACAGCCAACAATTGAGAAAGTAGTTGATGCCTTTCACAACAGCATTATGGCAGACAACAGCCTCAAAGGCTTCTTCGCTAAAACCGATATGGCGAAACAACGCGCTCATCAAATTGCTTTCTTCTCTCAAATTCTCGAAGGTCCAAAGCAATACTCTGGCCGTGCTATGGACAAAACCCACTCAGGGATGAAGCTCAGTGAGCAACACTTTGAAGCTGTGAGCAAGCACCTGACTGCAGCCATGACCGCCAGTGGAGTGTCAGCAGAAGACGCTAGCGCTGCAATGGCTAAAGTCTCTAGCCTCAAAGCCGCTATTTTGAACAAGTAAGAAATCTGCATTGATTGGCGTATCACTCCTTCACATCCTACTTGTTTTCTCTACCTATTCTAATGTGTGTAATTTCTCTGTCATTTGTCCAGTCTCCACTGGACAAATGACACGGGAAACCAACTAAACAAAAACTTAACCCCGAACTATTATGACACCAAAACCCTTCAATTATGCTGTGGAGCGATCGCCCCCGCGACGTTCTACAACACGCGCTCACTGCTGTAGCTCAACAGGCGTGAACGTCAACACACAGAACCACACAAACCAACAAATCGCAGGAGAAAAATCATCATGTCAGTTGACGAGAAAATTAGACAGATAGCTTTCTACGGTAAAGGTGGTATCGGTAAATCTACCACTTCTCAAAACACCCTGGCGGCTATGGCAGAAATGGGTCAGCGCATCCTCATCGTTGGTTGTGATCCCAAAGCTGACTCCACCCGTTTGATGCTCCACAGTAAAGCTCAAACCACCGTTCTTCACTTGGCTGCTGAACGTGGTGCAGTTGAAGACTTGGAACTTGAAGAAGTAATGTTAACCGGTTTCCGTGGCGTTCGCTGCGTGGAATCCGGCGGTCCAGAACCCGGTGTAGGTTGTGCAGGTCGTGGTATTATCACCGCCATCAACTTCTTAGAAGAAAACGGCGCTTACCAAGACGTTGATTTCGTATCTTACGACGTATTGGGTGACGTTGTATGTGGTGGTTTTGCTATGCCTATCCGTGAAGATTAAGCCCTGATTTCTAGGGTTTCTCCTATTATTTGGAATCAGATGATGATTTAATCTTGCCCTAAGTTTGCCCTAATTTCACCGCAGTAAATTTTCTAAAAGAGGCGTTTTGTCGGCTTTTTCTTGGCTTTTTATTGATATTTTTACCCTATTTATTTCTTAGTGTCAAGAGGTATACATAAATTTTGATAAACGGGTTACAGACTTTTAAAAAATAATACTTTTGTTTGAGAAGTTTACCACTTTTACAAATACAGTCATTACACTAAAAATTTACAGTATAGTATTTTGACAATCTGGATTTTTTATCTGGATTTTTTAATCATTTAAATATCAGGGTTTATATGCTTACTCTTAATCTCAAGACAACTCACAAACCCGTTAAGCAGTATTATCAAGAATTAGAACAGTTTAAAAAAATGGGCGTTGTCCACGAAACCGCCGTTAAAGCTGCTTTTCAAAAGTTACTCGAATCCTGCGGTCAACAGTTCCAATGGACTCTCATCCAAGAATATGGCCTAAAAAGAGAAAAAAAACAACAGCTAAGAATAGATGGAGCTTTAGTAGATGACTATAATTTACCCCGTGCTTACTGGGAAGCTAAAGACACGAAAGACGACCTAAAAAAAGAACTACAGAAAAAATTTGCTAAGGGTTACCCCAAAGATAATATTATTTTTCAGCAACCAGATCGAGCCATTCTCTACCAAGATGGTAAATGTATTCTAGATGAAGACATCACCAACCCCCAAAATTTAGTCGATGTAGTCCGACATTTATTTGAATATCGCCCCCCAGCTATTGAACAATGGGATAAAGCAGTCGAAGAGTTTGGTGTGAGGGTGAAGGAACACGCAACGGCTTTACTAGAATTAATTCGGGAACAAAAAAAGAAGAATAAAAAGTTTATTGATGCTTTTGGTGATTTCTTCCAACTTTGTCGCCAGTCAATTAACCCGAACTTGTCAGAAGCAGCGGTAGAAGAAATGTTAATTCAACATTTATTAACCGAGCGAATTTTTAGAAGTGTCTTTAACAATCCTGACTTTACCCAACGTAATATTATTGCAGCAGAAATTGAGAAGGTAATTAATGCATTAACTTCCAGGTCTTTTAGTAGGAGTCATTTTTTAAGTAGTTTAGATAGATTTTACGGTGCAATTGAAGAAACCGCCGCCACCATTGATGATTTTTCTCGTAAGCAAGACTTTCTCAATAAAATTTATGAGCGATTTTTTCAAGGTTTTTCCGTCAAAGTTGCAGATACCCACGGGATTGTATATACTCCCCAACCCATTGTAAATTTTATGGTCAGGAGTGTAGAAGAGATTTTACAAAAAGAGTTTAATCAGTCCTTAGTTGACCCAGGTGTACATATCCTTGACCCCTTTGTGGGGACTGGTAACTTTATCATCCGGGTAATGCGGGAAATTGTCGAGATCCAAAAGTCCGCTTTACCTCACAAATATGACCATGAGTTACATTGTAATGAGGTGATGTTATTACCTTATTATATTGCCTCCCTCAATATTGAACATGAATATTTTGAGCAGGTAGGAGAATATAAACCTTTTCCAGGAATATGTTTAGTTGATACCTTTGAAGACCAAAATATTACACAGTTAGATTTATTTAGCCCGGAAAATATGCAACGGGTGAAAAGACAAAGACAATCAGATATATTTGTGATTATTGGGAATCCTCCTTATAATGTCGGTCAGATGAATGAAAATGATAATAATAAAAATAGGAAATATACTAATAAAGATAAAACTGGTATAGATGACCGGGTAGCTGCAACCTACGCCAAAGCCTCAAAGGCGACATTAAAAAATAAACTTTCAGATACCTATGTCAAAGCGATTCGCTGGGCGAGTGATAGAATTGGGGAGGAGGGGATTATTGCTTTTGTCACTAATAACGGTTTTATTGATGCGCTGTCTTTTGATGGGATGCGTGAATTTCTGGAAAAAGAATTTACTAACATCTATATTTTTGATTTAGGCGGTAATATCAGAAAGCGGACAGATAAACCTGTTTATAATGTCTTTGGTATTCAGGTAGGTGTGAGTGTGAATATCTTTGTGAAGAAAAAGTGATTGCTGACAAACTAGAATTTGAGATGGTGATGAAATTGGCTCAAAAATGCTTGCTCAGATTGCTAAGAAAACCGGGTTAGAACCAAAGGATTTATGAAACAAGCCAAAATATATTACGCTGCAATAGATGACACCTGGACAAAAGAACAAAAGTTAGCCTATTTAGAAAAACTTGAGCATACTGGTAATGTAGAATGGCAAGAAATTACACCAGATAAAAATTATAATTGGTTAACCAGTGAGTTAACACTAGATTATCATGAATTTTTACCCATAGGTAATAAAGAGACAAAATCTACATCTGTAAAGACTTCAGCAATTTTTTCACTTTACAGCTTAGGTATTAGTACAAATAGGGATAATTGGGTTTATAGTTATCAAGTTGAGGATTTAATTAAAAATATCAATGTTTTAGTTGAAACTTATAACGAACAGGTTTTTAAGTGGAAAACCAGCGCCAAATCTGAACAAAATATTGACTCTTTTGTTTTATATGATGACGAAAAAATCAAATGGAGTAGTAAATTAAAACAATTATTAAATGCTGGTGTTTCTACAGAATTTAATTTAGCCAACATCAGAATAGCTCTGTATAGGCCATTTACTTCACAGTATGTTTATTTTGATCAAGTTTTAATTGATAGACGTGGAAATTTCCCTGTAATATTCCCCAATCCTGAAACTGAAGCAGAAAATCGGGTGATTTGTCTTCCAGGAGTGGGAAATAGAAAAGATTTTGGTGTTTTCATCTCAAGGTTTATTCTATCTTTAGATTTTGCCTTTGAAAAAGCTCAATGTTTCCCCTTTTACACCTACAAGGAAGACGGAACAAACCGCCAAGAAAACATCACAGACTGGGCATTATCAGCATATCGCCACCATTACCAAGATACCACAATTACAAAATGGGACATCTTCTACTACATCTATGCAGTCCTCCATCATCCCCACTACCGGGAACGCTACGCAGCCAACCTCAAAAAAGAACTTCCCCGCATTCCCTACGCTCCTGACTTTCACCCCTTTGTCACCGCAGGAAAACGACTCGCAGAAATCCATATCAACTACGAAAAACAGCCCCAATATCGCCTCAAACATCTAGAAAATAAAGACTTACCCATAGATTGGCTTGTGGAAAAAATGCGCCTATCCAAAGATAAAACCCAAATCAAATATAATGATTTTCTCACCTTAAGCGGTATACCCCCAGAAGTGTTTAACTACCGTCTGGGTAACCGTTCCGCCCTGGATTGGATTATAGACCAATATCAAGTTAAGACAGATAAACTCAGCGGAATTACCAATGATCCCAACCGCCTTGATGATGAGCAGTATATAGTCAGGTTAGTTAAACAAGTCATTACCGTTAGTTTAGAAACCGTGAAGATTGTAGAAGAATTACCAGATTTAGGTTTACCAAATGATTAAGCATGAGGTAGCAAAAGAAGAAGGATACAATTTAGAATTAGCTAACCATCAAGAACAAGAAAACCTGCTGTTAGAGCAACTAGCATCTACAGAAGCTGTTTTCTGGTCTCCCTATGATGCTCATGAAGCTGCTCAAACATTATCTGATCTGCTGACCGCACAAAAGGAGGAAAAACGTGATTGAGGGTAGAAGCTTTCCCTTCATTCAGCGGAGTAATACTCCTGGCGTTTCTAGCACTATGCCTTATTTACCATTGACATTGACTTACAAAAACCGTTCTTTAGAAGTTATGGCCTTGTTAGATAGGGGTGCAAGTGTGAATGTTATACCTTTTCTTAGCCCCCTCCCCTCAAGAGGCTATCCATTACCCGGATCTTTCTTAACATTCGTGAGAGCGATCGCTCGCAAACCCCCAAACCTTAATCCTCCGTTGATGATTCTCAATAAAATAAGGGTTTTCTCAAGAAAAATAAGGTACATTTTGTCAAGAGTAGGGAAATTTTCAAGCGTTGAAACCATTGCCACATAAATGTTTCAAGATTGTTAAGAAAGATGTGAGTAATGAATAGCCCTCAAGAGGGGAGGGGGTTGGGGGTGGGGTTCTAAACCACAGGGAAACTAGGAATACCCCTATCATTTGATGACAATTACGGCTGAAAACTTATAAAACATCCTTTTAAACCTAAACATTCAACCGAGTTAATTTGTTTATTGGTAACTTTACCGTGAATTTTGGCTTTTAATAATTCAATAGCCTCTGTGTCAGTCTTTAAATTAAAGGTTTCTACCCAGTGGGGATATAATGGTAAAGCTTCCCTTTCACCGGTTTTACACTCTTGATTAAAGTTCCAATTTTTTATACTGATTTTTATGAAAATTTGTAACTGTATATATTTACTTGGACTTTTATAGAATAATAGGATTATGCGTACTCCAACAATTTTTGATAATTTCATAAATATTACTAGTCAGCCATACTATTTTACTCATTTAGGTGCTGCTTACTTAGGTAACAGCCTAGACCTGATGCGAGAGTTACCTGATGAGTGTATTGACTTAATTTGTACTTCCCCTCCCTTTGCTCTAGTGCGTAAAAAAGAGTATGGTAATGTAGATGCTCATGAATACATTAAATGGTTTAAGACCTTTGCCAGTCAATTTTACCGTGTTCTCAAGCCTCAAGGCTCGCTGGTGATAGATATTGGTGGTACTTGGCATAAGGGAGTACCAGTGCGATCACTTTATCATTTTGAGCTAGTTGTAGAATTATGCAAACCAAAATCCCAGGGCGGATTAGGTTTTCATCTAGCTCAGGAGCTTTTTTGGTACAACCCTGCAAAACTTCCTACTCCTGCTGAGTGGGTGACAGTACGTAGAGAACGGGTGAAAGATGCTGTAAATACTGTTTGGTGGCTGTCGAAAGATCCCCATCCTAAAGCAAATAATAAGCGCGTTTTACGCCCTTATAGTGATGCAATGAAAAACCTATTAAAAAATGGTTATGAAGCAAAACTACGCCCATCTGGACATGATATTTCCAAGAAGTTCAAAAATGATCGGGGCGGTGCAATTCCCCCAAATATCATAATTGATTCAGAATTTGGTTCATCTGCATTCATTGGTAAACCAGTATTAGGTGAGTTTAATTGGATTCTAGAAAATGACATGGCACAACCTGTAAATGTCATTTCCGCTTCTAATACAGCATCGAATGATTACTATCAAAGGCGGTGTAAAGAAGAAGGTATTAAACCTCACCCCGCCCGCTTTCCTCAAGCTTTACCAGAGTTTGTAATTGGACTTTGCACAGAACCAGGTGATTTAGTATTAGATCCCTTTGCTGGATCAAATACTACAGGGCGCGTTGCTGAGACACTAGAACGACGCTGGTTAGCATTTGAATTAGATCAGAATTATATTAAAGCATCAAAATTTCGATTTGAAAATGATGCCCCATTGGTTGTTACTCCACTGATAGATAAAAAAGCGGTCAAAATTAAAGCTTTGGAATTAGCACCTGATGTTGTTAAGATTACACCAGAACCTGATCATCAAGGTACTGCACGTCAGTTGGATCTATTTCAATCAGAGAACAGCAATATGACAGATAAAAAACTTAAGTTTACCTATGGGCATCAGTTTACACCGAAAAAGATGAAATTACCTGATTTGGTTAGATTATGTATATCTTCTCAGCCAGATCGCCACGCCCTACAAAATGAAATTTCAAGAACGTATTACTCCAATCACTCAACACAGAATAACTCTCAGCAAGAAGATAATCGTAGTAAACTTGCTATGAATACATTTCTCTCTCTTCGTGCTTATAAGTTAGTTGAGTCAATAGGAGATGATGATTGGCAGTATCAGGTATCAGACCTCGGTAATCAAATTTTAGACAATGAGGATAATCCTAAAGAAGTAGCTAAAATTTTTGCGCGTCATGTCCTCACCAACTTAGCCGGTATGTCGCTTTTAAAAGCAATTGAGGCAATCAATAGTAGAGGTGATAAACCAAAACTTGATTTAATTGGTTACGAATTACAAGAGATGGGCTATTCTCTATCTCCCAATGCTATATATGCCAGCACGATGCGACAATGGTTACAAGAGGCTGGAATTTTTGAGAAAACAGATCAAATTAACTGGGATCAAGTATACGATATCCTAGAAGTTGATAAGGATGATATTGATAAACTTTACACGCTCACTTCGGAACAAAAGTATTTCTTATTGGCAATGCTCCAAATGAGCATCACAGAGCTAACTAAATGGAATGAAATTGTTAAATATTGTATCAGTGTTTATAAAGTAAGATTTCCTTCCAAGTTATTTGTGAAAGATATTATTCAACCTCTCGTAAATACAGGATTAATTGAAACCGAAAAAACAACAGGGGGACGGGGTGCTAAACCCAATCTTGTCAAGCTAACTGAGAAAGCACAGAGGGAATTATTATCTCAACTACTAAAATCTATTGCAGACATAACAGAAATATCCCAAACTGAACTAAATCGTAGCTTTGATGATGTTGTCCAAGACTTAGACAATCCTGATAAGCATATTAAAGGTAAAGCTCTAGAATTGCTTGCTATCTGGATGATTCGTCTAACTAGCCTACGTTTTACTAAGTGGCGTAAAAGGGATTATGAAACAGGCCAAGGTGAAGTAGATGTATTAGCTGCATCAGACCGCTTTGTTTATCACCGTTGGCAAATTCAATGCAAAAATACCAAGCGTGTAGATGTTGAAGTGCTGGCGAAAGAAGTCGGTATGACTTTTGTAACTGGGGCTGATGTCGTTATGATTGTAACTACTGGGGAGTTTACCAGAGATGCTTTTCACTATGCCTATCGGATGATGGAAGTGTCTCGTTACTATATGGTGCTAATTCAAAAAGAAGATATTGAATCTATCAAGCGGGATAAAACTAACATTATCAAAATCTTAGATAAACGGGCGCGGCGTGTATTTGCTAAGAAGGAACTAGGAATGATTGATGAAGAAATTGATCAAATTGAAACAGAAGAGGCATCACTGACTGATTTCGACGGTGAATTTGAAGAAGATTAAAGTTTTTTCTTCAAAAACCAATGCTGCTTACTATTAAGTTGTGAACTCTTATTGGCTTGTGGAAAAAATGCGCCTATCCAAAGATAAAACCCAAATCAAATATAATGACTTTCTCACCTTAAGCGGTATACCCCCAGAAGTCTTTAACTACCGCCTGGGTAACCGTTCCGCCCTGGATTGGATTATAGACCAATATCAAGTTAAGACAGATAAACTCAGCGGAATTACCAATGATCCCAACCGCCTTGATGATGAGCAGTATATAGTCAGGTTAGTTAAACAAATCATTACCGTTAGTTTAGAAACTGTGAAGATTGTAGAAGAATTACCAGATTTAGGCTTACCAAATGATTAAGCATGAGGTAGCAAAAGAAGAACGAAACTTACGTAGTAAGTTGGAACCCCCCGGATTCATCCGCGGAGTAGTTCAGCCTAAAATTTATTTTCTCCAACGATTTACAGCACCTTGCATGAATCTGAAATACAGATATGAGTGATAAAACTTTTGTGGGGTGGGCATCTTGCCCGCCCTTGTACCTACTCAGATGAAATATACTGTAATTAACCACACCTGTTAAACCTAAACATTCAACCGTAAACGCAAGCGTTCATTTTCAAATCTCAACCGTTCATTTTCCTGTTGCAACTGAAAAATCATATCTTGCAACTCTTCCATCTGCGACTTTTTATTAATAGCTTGTGCAATAGCCACCTTGCGATTTTCTAAACTAAACCACCTTTGATAAATAGATGTGTGCATATTTACCGAATGACCCAAATTATCAGCAGCAGCTTTAATAGGAATCCCCATTAAATGGGCGCGAATCGCCCAAGCGTGGCGTAAATCATAAGGTTGAAAAGGAATACCCACAAATCTAAACCATCTGTCCGTACCATGACGAGCAGAGTTAATTTGTTTATTGGTAACTTTACCGTGAATTTTGGCTTTTAATAATTCAATAGCCTCTGTGTCAGTCTTTAAATTAAAGGTTTCTACCCAGTGGGGATATAATGGTAAAGCTTCCCTTTCACCGGTTTTGCACTCTTGATTTACTCGCCAAGTATTAATGATATTATCTGAAGATAACCACCAATCTAAATCAGGATTAACAAAAATTTCCCTAGGTCTTAATCCATAGGTGGCTAACATTCCGTATACCCAGCGCCATAGTTTCCAATTATTCCTATCTTCCCTAGTGAGTAATTTACTAGGGCGGTTGATTGAGTAGGTTTCAAACTTGAGATATTCTTGCTCTATATCTACATCGCTGGGTATATCACGCTGACGTTGAGCAGTCGGTTTGATTTTTAAATTACTCAGTTCTGGGACTTCTAAACCAGAAGATTTACACAGCACCCGAATAACTTTAATTAGCTCATTTTTCACACTATCTGAAGAATTACAAAGTTTTACAGCTGTAATAAAGTTAATATCTATTGCTAATTTCTCCTTGGGTAGGTGTTTTTGAGCAATATAAAAATAGCTACTAAATGTATTTTCACTTTTCAGGTTACGTTTTCTAGTTTGAAAATAATTCACCTCGAAATCTGCAATTAAATCACCAATGGTTTTGTTTGTAACTTTATTGCGAGTTTTACCTAAGTATTTTTCAGTCCATTGAAACTGTTTTCTGGCTATTAACTTTCCTAGCTCATAGGCTTCTTCTTCTGCAGTCCGTAAGCCATCAAAATTAAAGGGAATACCCAAAGAAATATCATATTGCTTTGTTCCTATACCGTTTTTGTCAAAATCTCCTGGTTTAATGGGTAGGGTGCTTCTCAGTTGTAGTGACTTACCAGATTTTCTGACGGAAACATTCACCCTAGCAGCTTTGAGTCTATTATTTACAGCTTTTAATTCCGTTTCTAGTTTTGCTATCAGGTGATTTTCTTGATTTGTAACTGCTTGCATTCTACCTATATATCCCCCATCGCTCCTGGCTGTTTGGTGAAAATCGGCAAATGCTTCCTGTGTTCTGTTCATACCCTAGATTTACCCTGATAAAAAAACTGTTCATCATTGACAATGATGACAGCAAACATTGTTAAAAATGAACATTTACAGCCTATAAGGACAATATTACCGCTCTTGATCGTGAAGGTAAAGCACAAGAAATCTACATCGTTACCTCCGGTGAAATGATGGCGATGTATGCTGCTAACAACATCGCTCGTGGTGTTCTTAAATATGCTCACACCGGCGGTGTGCGCTTAGGTGGTTTGATTTGTAACAGCCGTAAGGTTGACCGCGAAATCGAATTGATTGAAACTCTGGCTGCACGTTTGAACACCCAGATGATTCACTTCGTACCCCGCGACAACATTGTTCAACACGCTGAATTGCGTCGGATGACAGTTAACGAGTATGCACCTGACAGCAATCAAGCTCATGAATACCGTGAATTAGCTAAGAAGATCATCAACAACAAAAACCTCACCATCCCCACTCCTATCGAGATGGATGAATTAGAAGCACTGTTGATCGAGTTCGGTATTCTCGAAAGCGACGAAGAAGCAGAAAAACTGTTAGCAGCAGATAAAGCAGCCGCTAAGTAATAACACACAGGGAAAAAGGAAAAGGTAAGAATTATCTCTGACCTTTTACCTTTGACCTTCCCCTTATCCTTTAGGGGAATTCCATCTACCTTATCCCCAGATCCTTACTAACTTGAGAGGCTAAAATGACACCTCCAGAAAACAACAAGATTGTTGAAGAAAGAAAAGAACTTATTAAAGAAGTTCTAGAAGCTTACCCTGATAAAGCTAAGAAAAAACGCGAAAAGCACTTAAACGTATTTGAAGAAGGTAAGAGCGATTGCGGTGTTAAGTCTAACATCAAATCTCTTCCTGGTGTAATGACCGCCCGTGGTTGTGCTTATGCAGGTTCTAAGGGTGTGGTTTGGGGTCCTATTAAGGACATGATCCACATCAGCCACGGTCCTGTAGGTTGCGGTTACTGGTCTTGGTCTGGTCGTCGTAACTACTACATTGGTACTACAGGTGTTGATACCTTTGGTACTATGCACTTTACCTCTGACTTCCAAGAACGGGATATCGTTTTCGGTGGTGACAAAAAACTACTGAAATTAATCCAAGAGTTGGAAGAATTATTCCCTCTAAACCGTGGTGTTTCTATTCAGTCTGAATGTCCCATCGGTCTAATTGGGGATGACATCGAAGCTGTAGCGAAAAAAGCAGCAAAAGAGATTGATAAGCCTGTTGTTCCTGTACGTTGCGAAGGTTTCCGCGGTGTTTCCCAGTCCTTGGGTCACCACATCGCTAACGACATGATTCGTGACTGGGTATTCCCCAGAGCTGACAAAGCTAAGGCTGACGGTACACTTAACTTTGAATCTACCCCCTATGACGTAGCCATTATCGGTGACTACAACATCGGTGGTGATGCTTGGGCTAGCCGGATCTTACTAGAAGAAATCGGCTTGCGTGTAGTTGCTCAGTGGTCTGGTGATGGTACCATCAACGAAATGTTGATGACCCCCAACGTCAAGATGAACCTCATCCACTGTTACCGCTCGATGAACTACATCAGCCGTCACATGGAAGAGAAATATGGTATTCCCTGGTTAGAATACAACTTCTTTGGTCCTACCAAGATTGCTGAGTCCTTACGGGAAATTGCCTCTAAGTTTGACTCCAAGATCCAAGAAAACGCTGAGAAGGTGATCGCTAAGTATCAGCCTACCATGGATGCGATCGTTAACAAGTATCGCCCCCGTTTGGAAGGTAAGACTGTCGCCATGATGGTTGGTGGTCTGCGTCCTCGCCACGTTGTCCCAGCTTTCCAAGACTTGGGTATGAAAATGATTGGTACTGGTTATGAGTTCGCTCATAACGACGACTACAAACGTACCACTCACTACATCGAAAATGGCACCATCGTTTACGACGACGTAACTGCTTACGAGTTTGAGGAGTTTGTTAAGGCTCTTAAACCAGACTTAATTGCTTCTGGTGTGAAAGAGAAGTACGTCTTCCAAAAGATGGGTCTACCTTTCCGTCAAATGCACTCTTGGGATTACTCCGGTCCTTATCACGGTTATGATGGCTTCGCTATCTTCGCTCGCGATATGGATTTGGCACTCAATAGCCCAACCTGGGGACTAATTGGCGCTCCCTGGAGCAAAAAGGCTGACGCTAAAGCTAAAGCCAAAGCTACCGCCTAAATCAGTGGAAAAAGGATAAATAGGGATGGCCTGGGGTCTTAGCCCCAGGGGAGGAGTTGGGAATTCAAAGTTCAAAATTCAAAAGTTAAAAGTTAATTTTGATTTTTGCATTCTGAATTTTGAGTGACATTCCCACCCCCATCCTTAAATTCCGGTCAAATTTCCCAATTACTAACGAATCATGTAAGCTTGGAGAACCAGCAAATGCCTCAGAATCCAGATAAAATTCAAGACCACGTTGAGTTATTCCACCAACCAGAGTACAAACAACTCTTCCAAAACAAGAAGGAATTTGAAAACGGTCACAGCCCCGAAGAAATCGAACGGGTTGCAGAATGGACCAAGGGTTGGGAATATCGCGAAAAGAACTTTGCTCGTGAAGCATTAACCATCAACCCTGCTAAAGGTTGCCAACCTTTAGGTGCAATTTTTGCTGCTGTGGGTTTTGAAGGCACTTTACCCTTTGTACAAGGTTCTCAAGGTTGCGTTGCATACTTCCGTACCCACTTAACCCGTCACTACAAAGAGCCATTCTCTGGTGTGTCTTCTTCCATGACTGAAGACGCAGCGGTATTCGGTGGTATGCAGAACATGATTGATGGGTTGGCTAACTCTTACCAACTCTACAAGCCCAAGATGATTGCTGTTTGCACCACCTGTATGGCTGAGGTTATTGGTGATGACTTACAAGCGTTCATCAACAACGCTAAGGATGCTGGTTCAGTTCCTAAGAATTTCCCAGTCCCTTATGCTCACACACCTAGCTTTGTTGGTTCCCACATCACTGGTTACGACAACATGATGAAGGGTATTCTTTCTAACCTCACCGCAGGTCAGAAGAAAGCTACCAGCAATGGCAAAATCAACTTTATCCCAGGTTTTGACACCTACGTAGGTAACAACCGTGAAATCAAGCGTATTGCAGGTTTATTCGGTTTTGACTACACCATTCTAGCTGATAACAGTGACTACCTGGATTCACCCAACACAGGTGAATTCGATATGTATCCCGGTGGTACTAAGTTGGAAGATGCCGCAGACTCCATCAACGCTAAGGCTACAGTGTTTCTGCAAGCGCACTCCACAGTTAAGACCCGTGAGTACATTGAAAAAGAATGGAAGCAAGAAGTTGTAGTTTCCCGTCCTTGGGGTATTAAGGCTACTGACGAGTTCTTGATGAAACTCAGTGAATTGAGCGGTAAGCCCATTCCCCAAGAGTTGGAAATCGAACGCGGTCGCGCAGTTGATGCCATGACCGACTCCCACGCTTGGTTACACGGTAAGCGCTTCGCTATCTACGGTGAGCCAGACTTGGTATACAGCGTAGTTGGTTTCATGTTAGAAATGGGTGCTGAACCTGTGCATATCTTGGTTCACAACTCCAATGATGTGTTTGAAAAAGAACTTCAAGCTCTACTAGATTCTAGTCCTTTTGGTCAAGGCGCAACCATCTGGGGTGGTAAAGACCTATGGCATATGCGTTCTTTACTGTTCACTGAACCTGTAGACTTGCTGATTGGTAACTCCTATGGTAAGTACCTGTGGCGTGATTGTAAGGTTCCCCTCGTCAGAATTGGTTATCCTATCATGGATCGCCACCACTTACACCGCTACAGCACTATCGGTTATCAAGGTGTGATCAACTTGCTCAACTGGATTGTCAATACAATCTTTGAAGAAATCGATCGCAACACCAATATTCCTTCTAAAACAGATATTTCTTACGACTTGATTCGCTAAGAATTGCAGAGTGCTAATCAAAGGTAAGGAAGGGGAGTAAGGGCTAGGGGCAAAAAGGGTGATACTCATCCCCAGCGCCCCTAGAGCCGCTACTTACCTTTTTCTAGCAAATTACATCTTTAATGGAGGTATCTATTATGGAAACTATACATCATACTCACTCTGATCATCATTACCATCCACCTAACTATCAAAAGTCTGGTTGGTTTCAGAAAATCTTCAATCCTCTGCGTGGTTTAATAGATGGGATTGAAGTGAGAAATTATCATCTTGCTCATATAATCTGCCAGGTCATTCCTTGCTGTTGTCCCTTTGAGCGTAATGTTAATTTATTCGGTCGGACTTTCCATATTCCGGCTTTGTGTAAACTCAATCCTGTATATGATGAGTTGGTGGCTATGCGTTTTCGGGCTTTATCTTTTCTGGCTGATGAACGTGGGGAAGATGTCACCAAGTATATTTGTTAGGCAGTGATATTGATTTTTTAATGCTCTTGCAAAAGTACATTTTATGATAAGTAGTCCACAGATGAACACAGATTATTATTAATGGTTTATCCGGTGTGAATGTGGTCGGGAGAGGAGTTTTGCAAGCAGTCTATTAGTTACTATTTAACACGTCGATCTAGCAAGAGAAGAGACATGAAAATTACCCAAGGCAAAATTAATGAGCTGCTGAGTGAGTCGGGATGTGAACACAATCAGCACAAACAGGGTGAGAAGAAAAATAAGTCTTGTACCCAACAAGCCCAGCCCGGTGCGGCTCAAGGAGGTTGCGCTTTTGATGGTGCAATGATTGCTTTGGTGCCAATCACTGATGCGGCTCATTTGGTCCATGGGCCTATTGCCTGTGCTGGTAATTCTTGGGGTAGTCGTGGTAGTCTTTCCTCTGGTCCCCAACTCTACAAGATGGGTTTTACTACCGATTTGAGTGAGAATGATGTGATTTTCGGGGGTGAAAAGAAGCTCTATCAGGCGATTCTGCAACTTAAAGAACGCTACAATCCCCCAGCCATTTTTGTCTACGCTACTTGTGTCACTGCTTTGATTGGCGATGATATAGATGCTGTTTGCAAGGCTGCGGCTGAGAAAACTGGTACCCCTGTGATTCCTGTGATTGCTCCGGGGTTCATTGGTAGTAAGAACCTGGGTAACCGCTTTGGTGGTGAGGCTTTGCTGGAATATGTAGTTGGTACGGCAGAACCGGAAACAACTACACCTTATGATATTAACTTGATCGGTGAGTATAATATTGCCGGGGAAATGTGGGGAGTCACACCACTGCTGGAAAAGTTAGGCATTCGTGTTTTATCTAAAATAACGGGTGATGCTCGCTATGACGAGGTTCGTTACGCCCACCGGGCCAAGCTCAATGTGATGATCTGTTCCCGTGCGTTGCTGAATATGGCTAGAAAGATGGAGGAACGTTACAACATTCCTTACATTGAAGAGTCTTTCTATGGCATTGATGATATGAATCGCTGTCTGCGAAATATTGCGGCGCAATTGGGCGATGCTGATTTGCAGGAGCGCACAGAAAAGTTAATTGCCCAAGAAACTGCAGCTCTTGATTTGGCTTTGGCTCCCTATCGCGCTCGACTTCAAGGGAAGCGGGTTGTATTATATACCGGTGGTGTCAAGAGTTGGTCGATTATCTCCGCAGCTAAGGACTTGGGTATAGAAGTCGTTGCTACTAGTACTAGAAAAAGTACTGAGGAAGATAAAGCCCGGATCAAGAGGTTGATTGGTAATGATGGCATCATGATGGAGAAGGGTAACGCTAAGGAATTGTTAAAGCTGGTGAAGGACACCGGCGCTGATATGTTGATCGCCGGGGGTCGTAATCAATACACGGCGTTAAAAGCCCGGATTCCCTTCCTGGATATCAACCAAGAACGCCACCATCCCTATGCTGGTTATGTGGGTATGGTGGAGATGGCACGGGAATTATATGAGGCTCTGTATAGCCCTATTTGGGAACAAATACGTAAACCCGCCCCTTGGGAAGAGTCTGAGAGATGAGGGGAAGGGTTGTAGGCTCATGACCAACGACTAGCAGTTTCAGATCCCAGACTTGTTTCATAAACTCCAGACTCTTGAGCATCTACACCAGAACTCCGGGATCTCCAATAGACCAACGAATAAGTATAAATGCCATGGCGATTGTTAATCTTCCTCATAAACCACTTACAGTTAATCCCCTGAAACAAAGCCAAGCTTTAGGTGCATCTTTAGCTTTTTTGGGCTTGAAGGGGATGATTCCTTTATTTCACGGTTCCCAAGGTTGTACTGCCTTCGCTAAAGTTGTGCTTGTACGGCATTTTCGGGAAGCTATTCCCCTAGCCACTACAGCCATGACCGAAGTTACTACTATCTTGGGTGGTGAGGAGAATGTGGAACAAGCAATTCTCACTTTGGTGGAGAAGGTCAGTCCCGAAATTATTGGTTTATGTAGTACAGGACTGACGGAAACTAGAGGAGATGAGCTAGAGCGGTTTCTCAAGGAAATCCGCGATCGCCATCAGTCCCTAAATTATCTGCCCATTGTATATGCTACTACCCCAGACTTTAAGGGGGCGTTGCAAGATGGATTTGGGGCGGCTGTGGAAAGTATAGTCAGGGAAATCCCCCAAGCTGGTGGTATCAGAACTGAACAAGTTACTATTTTGGCAGGTTCTGCGTTTACACCGGGGGATATACAGGAAATTAAAGAGATGGTAACAGCCTTTGGTTTAGTGCCAATCTTTGTTCCTGACCTGGGGGCTTCTCTTGATGGTCATTTAGAAGATGGTTATACTGCTATTACAGCTAGTGGTACTACCTTAAAACAACTACGAGATGTAGGTAGTTCAGCCTTTACCATCGCTTTGGGCGAGAGTATGCGACCGGCGGCTAAAATCCTGGAGGATCGGTTTAATATCCCCTACGAGGTGTTTGGTGAACTGACGGGATTGGAACCGGTAGATGAGTTCCTGCAAGCATTATCTATTCTCAGTAGCAATCCCGTACCGGAAAAATACCGCCGTCAACGTCGCCAGTTACAAGATGCGATGTTAGATAGTCATTTTTACTTTAGTGCCAAGCGAGTGTCTTTGGCGTTAGAACCGGATTTGTTATGGTCAATGGTTAACTTTCTGCAATCCATGGGAAGTCAAATTCATGGGGCGGTGACTACGACGCGATCGCCGCTGTTGGAAAAACTCCCGGTAAAAAGTGTCACCATCGGCGATTTAGATGATTTTGAGCAATTAGCCCTGGGTTCTGATTTATTGATTGGAAATTCTAATCTAGGTGCGATCGCGAAACGTCTCTCAGTTCCTCTCTATCGTCTAGGTATTCCCATTTACGACCGCTTGGGTAATGGATACTTTACTAAAGTGGGCTACCGAGGCACTATAGAGCTGTTATTTGGCATTGGTAATCTATTTTTAGAGGCTGAAGAAGAGAGAGTTAAACACTTATGGAACTTAGGGAATGGGGATTAAGAATCAATTACTTCTCAATCCCCCATACCCTACACGCAATACCCGATCCTTAATTCACAAAAAAAAGAGAATGAAAATTGCCTTTACCACCAGTGACCGAGTTCATATTAATGCTCACTTCGGGTGGGCTAGAGAAATTGATGTTTATGAAATCTCTGACGAGGGATATCAATTTCTGGAAACTCTCAAATTTGAGGGTGATCTCAAAGAAGATGGTAACGAGGATAAAATCACCCCTAAACTTGATGCTTTAGTGGATTGTACCATCGTTTATGTTGCTGCCATTGGTGGTAGTGCCGCAGCCCGTTTAATTAAGAAAGGCGTTACCCCAGTCAAAGCCAAATCAGAAGCAGAAGAAATTAGTGAAGTTCTCACAAAACTAGTAAAAACCCTCAAAGGTAATCCTCCCCCTTGGTTACGTAAAGCATTGAGACAAACCACTCCTAACTTTGCAGATTAACTTGAAGTTTAAGCCACGGTATGAGTACAAATAATAGTGTGAACGGAAGCAGTGATACAGTAGTCTTCAACTCGCCCTTTCTCAAGACATTAGTCCAGCAAATCCGTGGACAAGACACTTATGGCGTTTATCGTAACTGGTCAGATGAATTAATACTCAAACCCTTTGTAGTTACGAAACAGAAGAAACGGGAAATTTCCCTAGAGGGTGAAGTTGATCCGATTACTCAAGCTCGGATTATGGCATTTTTCCGCGCTGTAGCGGCTGGTGTAGAACAGGAAACAGGCTTAATTTCTCAGGTAGTGCTTGACTTAAGTCATGAAGGATTTGGCTGGGCGCTGGTTTTTTCTGGTCGTCTTTTGCTAACTAAAAAAACCTTGCGTGATGCGCACAGATTTGGTTTTGACTCCCTAGAAAAATTAGCCCAGGAGGGAGAAGCCTATGTGCAGAAAGGTATTGAATTAGGTAAAAGATTCGCCGAGGTAGGTAACCTTTAAAACAGCTTTGGAGATCCCGGACTTCTGGTGTAGATGCTCAAGAGTCTGGAGTTTATGAAAGAAGTCCGGGATCTGAAACTGCTAAATATAGCAATCCTAAATGATTCATGAACAATTTCTGTTCCCTGTTTGGTGTGTTCCCTGTTCCCTTTCCTCACTCATAATTTCTCAAGTCAAATAGGATGACTATAGATACAAAGGTGTTTATGGGGATTTTTATGCGGTGTTGATCATAAGGAGTACTAGTGAGCGAAACAAGTATTACAGAACTGAAAAACCAAATTAAGCGCCTGAATAGTAAAGCTGGTCAAATGAAGATGGATCTGCATGATTTAGCCGAAGGTTTGCCCACAGATTACAAAACACTTATGGATGTGGCGGCTGCGACTTATAAAATCTATCAACAGCTAGATGAGCTTAAGCAACAACTCAAAATTCTGGAGAATTCTCAATGAGTGGAACTATGAATGAATTCAAAAAGCTGGTAGATGCGGAGGAATTTTTTAATTTTTTTAATTTGCCCTACGACCAAGAAATTGTCAATGTAAATCGGTTACATATTTTGAAGAAATTTTCGCAATATATGGCGGAAGTTGATGATCATGCTCCTGATTTGAGTACAGAAGAAAGACTTGATCAATATTCTTTGGCTTTGCAAAAAGCTTATGATGTTTTCCTGGAATCAACCCCCCATGAACAAAAGCTGTTCAAGGTGTTTAATGAGAAGCCCAAGAATGTAGTTACGCTGACAGAAATCACTTCTGATTAGGAGGTAAAAAGTGATCAACCTAACGCCTACCGAGTTGGAACGCTATAGTCGCCAAATGATGCTCCCAAATTTTGGCGAACTAGCTCAAAAACGCCTGAAGTCTGCAACAGTTCTGGTTACGGGTGTGGGGGGATTAGGCGGTACGGCGGCGCTTTACTTAGCAGTAGCGGGCGTTGGGCGGCTAATCCTAGTCCGGGGTGGTGACTTGCGCTTGGATGATATGAATCGTCAGATTTTAATGACTGATGATTGGGTAGGTAAGCCAAGGGTATTCAAGGCTAAAGAAACTCTGGAAGCAATTAATCCTGATGTCCAGGTGGAAGTAGTTCATGATTACATCACCCCAGAAAATGTAGACTCGTTGGTACAATCGGCTGATATGGCGCTAGATTGCGCGCACAATTTTACAGAACGCAATTTGCTCAATGAAGCTTGTGTACGCTGGCGTAAACCGATGGTGGAAGCAGCAATGGACGGGATGGAGGCTTACTTAACTACCATTATTCCAGGTGTAACTCCTTGTTTATCCTGTTTGTTTCCAGAAAAGCCGGAATGGGACAGACGTGCTTTTTCAGTTCTCGGCGCTGTCTCTGGGACACTAGCTTGTCTAACAGCGTTGGAAGCCATCAAGCTGATTACTGGGTTTAGTCAACCTCTGTTATCGCAATTGCTGACCATTGACTTGAATCGCATGGAATTTGCCAAGCGCCGTTCTCAGCGCGATCGCGCTTGTCCCGTATGTGGTAACACTGCGCCTTGGAGATATGGTCACTCCCCATCAATGGAAGCTACCAGCAATTGTACAACGTAGTTTTTAGTCATAATTGACACAAATCCCCACACTAGAAATCGGCAGGAAAGGTAATGGCTGTTAGCTTAACAGAAAAAGCAGAATTTCGTCTGCGGGCATTTTTACGAAGTTCAGCCTCTGATAATAACGAGACTAAAAAAGGTATCCGTGTATCTGTGCAAAATGGTGGTTGCAGTGGCTATGAATATGGTCTTGAGATCACCAGCAAACCAAAACCAGATGACTTGGTAATTCAGCAGGGGAATGTGCTGATTTATGTTGATGCCAAAAGTGCGCCGTTATTAGAAGGGGTAATCATCGACTTTGTAGAAGGGGTAATGGAAAGTGGCTTTAAGTTCACTAACCCTCATGCAAGTGATACCTGCGGTTGCGGAAAATCCTTCAAAACAGATGATGGCACACCTACGGGGATACCTTGCAAATAGTACTTGGAATTGAACCCCATCAATGTGCTGCTGTCTTCCGCGTTGCTACTCGCAGAGTTCACTAGATAAACTTCGAGACATCCATCTGATCGTCTAAATTTTGAGGAGAATCGGAAAATGGCTACCTACCAAGTGAGATTAATCAACAAAAAAGAAGGACTGGACACCACAATTGAAGTAGATGAAGATACTAACATTGTGGATGCAGCAGAAGAAAATGGTATTGAATTACCTTTCTCTTGTCACTCAGGTTCTTGCTCGAGTTGTGTAGGAAAAGTTGTAGAAGGTGAAATTGATCAATCTGATCAAAACTTCTTAGATGACGAGCAAGTATCTAAAGGATTCGCTTTACTTTGCGTTACCTATCCTCGCTCTAATTGCACAATTAAGACCCACCAAGAAGCATATCTTGTATAGAATATTGCTTAAACCGCTACTATCAGCAATATTTGCTTACAGCAGTTTTCACCAAGATAAACTCAAGATTTATTGATATTCATCTGTGTTTATCTGTGTTTATCTGTCTTTCATTATCTTTTCATCTACTACACCCACTGCTAAACTGCAATCAAGATGAAGGATGAAGTATATCCTTCATCTTTTTTTTTAATTACAGATTTTTGCCTCAGTACAATTTATCTGTAAGGGCGTAGGTACTGCTGGAATACGAGCTAAAATTCCTTTCTTGAGAGGTTCTGGACGTTCACCCCAGGGTAACAAACCTTGCGGGTGTGCATAATATTTACCAGCACACTGGAATATACCCTCTACTTCTGCTGGCGATAGCTCAGGAGACAGATCCCCGAAAAGATAAGTATATTTATCATGTGAAGCAAAGGAAACAACACAAGAGCGATCGCATGCGCTCATACATTCTACCGGTTGAATCCTAAACTCTGTGTTCAATTCCCAATGGGGATAATGTGCTTGTAAGTGCTTGAGAAGTATTTCTCCGCCACTTTCACCTACACGTTTACCGCCTTCCCACTTACTCCCACAGGTTGTACAAACAAATATTGTATGTTCTGCTCTCATCTATACCTCGTAGATTGTAGCTTAATTTACTTTTATATCGGCGGGTATTCTGACTTAGGCAATTTTAAATTTTAAATTTGGTGTTTTTGGTGTTTTAAATCTCAAACTAAAAATCTAAAATCGGTTTACAGCTGCGGGACAGCGCCGGACTTACACCGAACTTTCCCCCTTACCTCTAATAGTTAATTTATATTAGAACCGAATATATAGTAATTTAGCATATTTTCGTCAAATTTATCACACATTAAATCAGAAAGTTCAGACATCCTGTAAGGCATTTACGGCATCAGTAGCAGTAAGTAAGCTACAACATGGACTAAATACAAACGATACCAAAAAATATCTAGTTTATTAGATTTGTAATTTAGCTGCATTTTTAGATTTTCTTCAGCCAATTATTCTACAGATGTATGGGGATCTTTATAAATCATTCATAATTCAAACTTATCAGAGTGATAATATATAAATAAGCTAAATTGTTGCTAGTGAACTTAAATCTCAAAAAACCCTGCCAAGATTTATCTCTGAACTTGGGTGCAGCTAAAACTTCAGCATGACCGGAGATAGATGCAACAAAAAAATCATGATAATCTGCGTAAATCTTATTCTGGACTTTTTCTACTTCGCTATAAACCTCTATTCAAATTGATGAGTCCGTTTAGGGATATCAAGGATTAGTTATGAATCAGATCAAAAAGCAAAAATTGAGTGAAGTTACCCAGCAATGGCTGATAGCAAATGGTTATAATCCCAATAACTTAAATCGACAAGGTAAAAATGGCGACACAGCCTTGATAAAAGCTACTAGAGAAGGAGTATATGCAGTAGTCAAAGAGCTAATTGACTTAGGCGTGAATATTAATGCCAAAAATTATGATCGCAATAATGCTTTATGGTTTGCTTGTTGTGGTAATCATTATGAGCTAATTAGCTTACTCCTAGCTACAGAAATTGATATTAATAACCAAAATGATAACGGTGCAACTGTTTTAATGTATGCAGCATCAGCAGGGAAGACGGGGGTGGCTAAGTTACTTATACAACACAAACCTAACTTAAATTTAAGGAATTTTGATGATTGTATGGCTATAGATTTAGCTAGCAATATGGAGATATTAAGGTTACTTCAAAACGCCGAAAGTTAATAATTTAGACAGGCTTTACTGATATGCTAGTAAGCATTATTACTTATCTGTACAGGTGAGTCCAAATTATGTAGATCCTTACACTCATCCGCTCGGTTAAACTTACCCAAAACTACCCACTGGCAATTTTAGCGTTAACTTCTTGTTTCATCGCGGTCTGAGAATGACTTCTCAGAGGTTTGTCCGCTTCGCAAGCAATCCCGGTAAAGCTTACCGTTTCTGACCGTTCAGGAATAAAAATATTCTCAAACCACCGGTCAATATTTTTGGCTGCGTTTAAATCTCTGTCTTCAGTGTGTCCACAATCGGGACAGATATAAACACGGTTTTTCAGTGGCATTTTATGCCTATGATTACCACAGTTAGAGCAAATCTGAGAACTGGGAAACATCCTATCAACAATGATTAGTTGACTTGAGAATTTCTCCGTTTTATACTCTAACTGCCGCCTAAATTCATACATACCACAGTCAGCAATTGCACCTGCTAACTTATGGTTTTTGAGAAATGCTTTGACGTGTAAATCCTCTATCTTAATAACGCTGTGGTTCTTAGCTAGATAGTGAGTCAATTTATGGATTGAATCTTTACGGATATTGACAACTTTAGCGTGCAGTTTAGCCAGCTTCTTAACAGCTTTAGCGCGATTTTTAGAACCTTTTACTTTCTTGCTCACGCGACGCTGTAAACGCTTTAAGCGCTTACTCATCCGGCGATAAGCTTTAGGGTTAGAAAATACCTGACCTGTACTAGTTACAGCTAATTCCTTAATACCGATATCTACCCCAACACTAGGGCGTTTAGCGTTAACGGTAGGTTTTTCTATCTCATATTTGATAGCAAGAAACCAGCGGTTAGCTTGACGACTAATAACACAATTATGAATTGCTGTAACTGGTAACGGTTCTGCTAATCGCACCCAGCCAATACTAGGAAGCTTGACCCGCTTACCATCATTTTGAATCCCTGGTTTGGCTTTAGTCCCAGACTCTAAATAAAAAGAATCGCGCTGACCTTTTTTCTTAAATCTGGGTTGTTTAGATGTTTTTCTGAAACATCTATCCCATGCTTGGCGTAAATCGGCTAAAGCTTTTTGTGGGACATTTTTGTTAACTTCGTAATACCAATCATGCTGAGATTTTACCTGTGCAACTAATCGTTTGTGTAAATCAATTGCAGATGGAATCTTGACAGATTTATCAGTTTCCCGCAGTTTCAAAACTTCTAGGATTGCAGCATTTCCCCAGTTATAGGCGTGTCGTGCAGTACCAGAAGCTTTACGGAAAGCTGACACCTGTTTGTTGTTTGGTATCAGTGCTGTTTGAAAACTGAGTAACATTGTTCGACCTCCAATGTTTTCTTAACTTTAACATTATATACCCATAGGACTTACATCACCTTTCATAATGCGAAAGTCTAACCGTTTTTACTGACACGCCTAGCTCTTGAGCAGTGTCGCCCATGGAAATAGTCATTTGATTGTTGTCCATAATAGAGTTACCTCACTGTATGCACTCTATTATGTGTACATAATGGTAGTAATGTCTATATGTGGGTATAATTTAAGTTGCAGTTTGCTCCCCCATTAATTTAAAGTTTATGCCAAATTTTAGGGGGGTGAAATTAAATCTCAATAATCCCCTGCATTCGTTTATCTGGCTAACTAGTGCAGTTACCCAGGAAAGGGCTTTATATCCTAGGGAGGTTTATCTACTTCGTGGGATGTGGGGAATGGTGGATGGTATCTATCATTTGGAAGTTGACAATAATTCTCTCGCACTCACCTATGAATTAATTGATGATGGAGTATAAAATCATATTATACCAGCAAAAAGTATCAAGTGATGCTTTTTTTAAATTAGTTGTGTTTATTATAGGTCTAGTTGGAAATATCAGGATAGGAGACTAAGATATTGCTTTCTGGATAGCGGTCATCATTTAGGGGTGATTGCAACATCAGCTGATCTCCATAACCAAGATATACAACTTATTTTTGACTTTGATAAACTTGATGTCAATAGGTTGTTAGGCTTGAAAAATAAAGAGCTTATCACTGCTGGGGTAATCTCAGTCCAAATCCAAGACAAGCCAATTAGAGCTTTGGGACTGCGGGTTTCTTTTGTCTGGGGTACACATTATTTTGAAGCTGATCAATTTATTCAATATAGGTATCAAGCAACCGCTTTGCAGCAGAGTCCAGTACAGCCATTACAACAGCCACAGTTTAACTTTGACAGAGATAAGTTTTATCCTATTGTGTGAAATAGACGTTGAGCGAGACGTTTCCGGAAACAGTTTATTTCTCAAGAAGATTATCTATATCTCTGGCGACAAATCGCACAACCAATACCAACAGATGATTTTGAGAAAATCGAAATTTACTCTGTTATCGCGTAGAGGGGATGTTATCTGGATTATATAAAGGTACACATTTGCTCAAAGCGGGTGATTTCAGAGAACAGACGGGTTACTAATGCGTCAATCAGGCCATTCATTGTCAGAGGTGGCGCTGTAACTTGGTTTTTGGTATCTGAATAGACAAATTATCAAACAGCTATGCAATTAGCTGGTTTTGTGGGAAACAAAATTTATTTAGTTAGCAACTATTTGGGAATTAATTGTACTGTAATTGGTGCTTTTTATGATGAGGAAACTCAAGATGTTCTCTATGGAATGGCTATTGGCAAATAACTAGGATCATAACGAGAGATGGCTAAGAATAATTTCTATTTTGATAGTGATGATTCTCATCCTATGCAGCCGACATCGGCAGATATTATACTACGGCAACAACTAGAGTATTCTATTAGTAGGTATTTTTATCACGGGTGCGATCGCACCATTCAAAATCTACTCTCTAATTGTCGCTGGTATGTCACAACCCGCGCTAATGCGATGACACTAGTAATTGAATGTCCGGATCAAGTTACTAACTGGCGGGTTTTACAAAAAATTGTCCCCATGGGAACATTACTTCACTCTATTATCAGCAGTGCTAAAATTCGGGTTTGTCCCCCCGATAGTCAGGGTGTACCTTTTGAAATGAGGGTAGATGAACTTTCAGTTTATCGTGATTGGGCGTAATTAGTGATTCAATTTACTGACTAATTCTTGAAAAACTAAATCAGCAGAATTTTGCACTACCGGACTTAGTTCTAGTCCTAAATTAAGATTGGCAGCTTCAATAAGGTAAACTGTTACTTGTTGGGGAAAGTCTTGATTAAAGATTTTCCTCCCAGCTGCTAAAGCATGATCCCAGCGAAAATCATGTAAGTTATAACTAGGTTCTGGTAATGCTTCTAGTTCTTGTCCGGGGACTTGAAATACAGCACCTGGTTCTGAACCTGTAGAACTAGCATCAATAATTATTAATTCTTGACTACCTCTAGCTTGAAACATTACTTCCATCCCTGCGGTTCCACAGTCATATACTTGCACATGGGTATGGGGATTTTGGGCTAGATATTGTTGTAGGCGTTGAGCAATAATTACGCCTACAGCGTCGTCACTGCGGTTGAGGTTACCGCAACCGATAATAGTTAGCATAATGGTATGAGTTGAGTGGAAAATTTAATATTTGCTAAATATATACTTAAGATGATCTTAATCCGAAACTATTAGCATCAAATAAATTTTTTGTGAGCAAAAACCCCAGGATATGAAATTTAAACAAGTACTTACAACCCTGATACCCTTTTGTTTATTTGGTGTCTCTGTCAGTTTGGTTTCTCCCTCCAATGCACAAATAAGGTCTGATAGTGGTGGTTACAGTCCCAGACGCTTCGACTTTGCTTTAATTGGGGATATCCCTTATGATGATCGGCAAGAAGTGGAGTATGAAAAGCTGATTACAGACATTAATAAATCTCAGGTGCGTTTTGTCATTCACGATGGGGATTTTAAGAGCGGTTCTAGTCTTTGCTCAGATGAGTTGTTTGCAGATAGGTTACAATCATTCCAACAATTTAGAGATCCTCTAATTTATATATTTGGTGACAATGAGTGGACAGACTGTCATCGTCCGGCCGCGGGTGGATATGATCCTATTGAGCGCTTAGAAAAATTGCGCTCTATGTTTACACCTGGAAATGTCAGCTTTGGACGCAGAAAAATTACACTCAACCGTCAAAGTAATAACCCTGTTTACAGTAAGTTTCGTGAAAACGTTCACTGGACTCATGGTGATGTTTTCTTTAGTGGTATTCATGTTATTGGTAGTAACAATAACCTGGGACGCAATGCAGAAAATAATATTGAGTATGCCGAACGTAACGAAGCTAACTTAGCTTGGTTAAGGGAATCATTTGCGATCGCTAAAAGTAATAATAACTTGGGTATGGTAATTGTGATCCATGCTAACCCCGATGATTTTAGAGTACCTGCCAATGCTGAAAATAATGGTTTTAAGGATTTTATTAATGCCTTAAAACTTGAATTAGAAGAGTATAGCAAGCCAGTGATGCTGGTACATGGAGATAGTCATTACTTTCGTATTGATAAACCTCTAAACAATTCATTGGGCAGAATTATCCCCAATTTTACCCGTGTTGAGACTTTTGGTTCCCCCAATGTTCATTGGTTAAGAGTAACTGTTGATCCACGTAATCCAAATTTATTTGAAATCAATCAAGAAATTTTGGAATAATCCGGTTGCTGGATGGACAGGATTTTCAGATTTCCAGATTTGCCAATTTAACTAATCAGGTTAGTTGTGCAGGGTTTGTCTATTTAATGAGACAAACCCTGTCAGCTAACTAAAAAGTTACATCATATTTTTTGGCAATTTCCATAAATTTTTCACACTGCTTTTGTGATGCGTCAGTTAGGATCATTTCTGCTTGTTGTGGAGTATTGCCATCTTTAGGAATTAAATACTTGACATAAAGTGCTATAAAATCGGCTATAACTGCCAATCCAGATAAACCATGTTGGTCAGCTTCTTTCCCGGCGATCGCAGCTACTAAACCAGCTTTAATGGGGTCAGGTTTCACCTTCATAAACTGGTCAATGAGTTGGGTAATATACTCTGTGGGTGGTAAGTTATTTAACTTACTTTGGTCTGGAGTAAAATTACATTCGGCGGCTTTTGCTTGCTCTAAAACACACCATTCTATGAATTCTTGTAGTGCGGCTTCAGGGAGGCGAGGGAGATATCTATGTAGCGGTATATCAGACACAGGCTTACCGTGTAAATTGATTTTTTGTGAGGTGCATCATAGCTAGCCTAACCCATTACCGCTATTACTTTTAGTATGTTAAGCTACGATATTTTTATAATGGGCATTGTTGAGAAATTGGATTATAATCGTCATAAATAACAGGTAGTGTTTATGGTAACATCCTCCCTAGTTAGTCAAACCACATCACCCCCAGGGATAGTTATCACTTGGGAACCATTACCGCAGGACTTAGACCTAGAGGATGAACCGGTGGATAATACAGGACAACCACTATTAGCAGGTGCATTAAGAGAAAGTTTAGAAATTGCTGGTTTTATCCAACCACAAATGTTAATCGCCGCTAACTTTGGGCTATCTGCTACCCTTGATGGCCAGTTTATTGCTAAAGCCCCGGATTGGTTATATGTACCGGTAGTTAAGGAAATATTACCAGATAGGAAAAGCTATACACCCCACATAGAGGGAGATATTCCCGCCATAGTCATGGAGTTTCTTTCAGATAAAGAGGGGGGGGAATATTCAGTCAAACGTACATACCCACCCGGTAAATGGTTTTTTTATGAACAAATTTTACAAGTACCAGTGTATGTAATTTTTGAGCCAGAGGGAGGACTATTAGAATATTATCAGTTAGAAAATGGGCGGTATGAGTTAAAGTCAGCGGATGAAAATGGCCGCCACTGGGTAGAGAGTATGGGGCTATTTTTGGGAACATGGCGGGGAGACAAGGAAGGGCGCAGTGGTTATTGGTTGAGATGGTGGGATAATCAAGGTAACTTGTTACCCTGGGCGGTGGAGAAGATTTTACAAGAACGCCAACGCGCAGAACAAGAGCGCCAACGCGCAGAACAAGAACGCCAACGCGCAGAACAAGAACGCCAAGAAAAGGAAAAACTCAGAGCCTATTTACAATCCCGGGGAATTGATCCTGATATTTTGTAGGGTGGGTCAAATAATCATTGATAGCAACAATTAACAACTTGCTGCTACCAAGACATCAAACTACACCTAAGCAGTACGAAAACGTGCCAACTCTGCGCCAGTTTTCGCATCGTGAGCGTGAACAGTACACACTAAACAGGAATCAAACGATCGCGCCACGTGACCAACCTCCACCGGGTCGGTAGAATCTTCTATGGGTGTCCCGATTAAAGCTTCTTCAATCGGACCGCGGTTACCTTCTCCGTCACGGGGGCCAATATTCCAAGTACCAGGAGCAATTACTTGGTAATTTTTAATTTTACCCTTTTCTACCTCCACCCAGTGAGACAAAGCTCCCCGCGCTGCTTCCGTTGCGCCCCAACCCTGGCCATCTTTTTCTGTAGGTTTAATATACCAAGGGTCATTTAATTTAAACTCCCGTAAGCAGTGTTCAGCTTGGCGATATAATTTGACAATCTCGTGCAATCGTCCTAACTGGCGTAAGTGAACACTAGCACCACCCATGTGCTTAAATACATCTAGGATAAATCCGTCATGGTGTTGCCAGGATTCGCCGTGATTACCACCAGCTACTAACTGCCGGGCTAGTGGTCCAGCTTCTAATCGTCCGAAATCTTGGTGACGTACAGCACTAGACCAAGAGTAAGCATTGTCAAAGTCTTTACTGTTATTAACAGTGGGTTTAGTAGTGCGGTTGGTTGGGTGAATATCTGCGATACCTTCATCATACCAGGAATGAGTGGTATTTTCCCGGATTTGGGACTGCTCCATTAAAGTGTGAGTATCGCTGAAGCTGTCATATACACCACTTTTCATAATCATGGCAGCATTGCGCCCAGCAATGGTGGGCTTTTGGTATTTGTCCTCATGGGCTAAATATCCCCAAGTGACATATTTACCAACACCAGCGCCATATCTATCAAGACCGATATCTAAACCCATGCGCCAATAAAAACCCAAGTCAGACTCACGATGATTCAGGTCTTCATCTAGCCAGGCCATAAAATCATCATAGGTGCGGATTTGTTCATAACGTTCTAGGGAACAACCCAACCATACAGGCTCTAACCAATTGGTGCGGAAGTATTCCAGGATGGCCCAAGCGCGGGTAATATCGGTGAGGGTGGGGGCGCACATCACACCACCAGGAACCATGTAACTAGAATGCGGCCATTGACCGCCGAATAAAGCATAGATTTCTACAGGTTTGCCGGAAATTGTCACACCAATTTCGTAAGATTTACCAGTGAAAGCTGCAAAGCGGCGACAAGCTTCTTCATAAAAGCGACTACGACGGTAATTTTTATTGGTGAGGTCAATGGCAAACAATCCATAAAAATACCTAGGTATACTTTGCATTGTTTCCACAATTTGACCCAAATTTCTGGCCAATATGGCATTGCGGGGTACTTCTGTACCCCAAAGTGTATCTAATGCCCAAGATGCACTGGTGAGATGGGAACCACCGCAGATACCGCAGATCCGGGGTGTGACAATTAATCCGGCTTGGGGGTCTTTGCCGCGTAAGATAATTTCAAAGCCGCGAAACAGTTCGGCGTGTGTCCAGGCGTTGACTACCCGCCCATTTTCAATATCAACGCGCACATCTAAATCCCCCTCAACTCTACCAACGGGGGAAATATCTAATGTTTTAATTGCCATTCTCCTCTCCTGTAGTTAATTCAGGAATGGGGTCTCTAGTCCCATTCTCTAAACTGTGAAAAAGTCTTCTTCTGCCCAAGCTGGGGCTGCATCTTTAGCGGCCATGGTCAACACGGCGTAGTCTTTGGGTTTGACTCCGGGGGGTAGTTCTTTAGGTACTCCCATGATTGTTTGGGTTTTAAATACGGTTCCTGGTTGGAGGTCAAAGAAGGGGAATTCTGGTTCTGTACAACCTAAACAAGGCATACCGGCGCGAGTTTTGGAGGAAACACGGTTCCACAAAATGCGGTTACAGGATGAGTGGGTCATCGGACCACGACAACCTAAATCATAAAATAGGCAACCTTTACGTTGACCAAATTCCCCTGTGGATGCTTTGTAAGCAAAGTGAACGTTACGGGTACAGCCTGTTTGGGTGTATGTGTTGAAGAAGGTTTGGGGACGATGCAATTCATCTAGGGCGATGTCGGTTATGCGTCCAGTGGCGATCGCCACTAATATCTGCGTAATCCAATCGGGATGGGCGGGACATCCGGGAATATTAATTACGGGTAGTCCGGCTTTAGAAACAAAATCCTGACCTAAAAAGCCCCCTGGTTGACGCTTGAGATATTGCAACCCTGTTGATTCGCTGGGGTTGGGTGACATGGCAGGGATTCCCCCCCATGTGGCGCAGTCTCCGACTGCTACAATGTATTTAGCCGCTTGGGATAGGTCGGTTAACCAGTCTTTCATGGGGCGATCGGCGAAACGGTTCCATTCCCCTGTACCATTGGGAGCATTTACAACGCTGCCTTCAAACACTAGGATATCTAGGGGAATTTTGCCTAGGAAGCAGTCCCAGAGGAGGGTTTGTAAGTCGTTACCTAGTTCCAGTCCCAAGGAGGGATGCCAAAGTACCTTAATGCCAAAGTCGGCAATTAAATCGCACACTGTCGGTTCTTCGGCGTTGAGAAATGACATGGTGTTACCTGAGCACGCACCACCTTGCAGCCATAGTACGTTAGTCATTAGCTACACATTTTTGTATTGTTGGTTATGCACTGATGGAGGTGATGAGACTTGTAGAGTATCACCTGTTAATCAATATTCATTATTATAATTTAATTTTTGAATTGATTATTTTTTCTTCATCAAAAGATAATATACTCTTGAAGTTACCAACGTACAAATACCTTTTACAGCAGTTTTTAAGTAAATAAATATCATAAATCTTGTGGGTTGGGCATCGGTGCCCGTCATTTTCTGCTTAAATCAGATCAAAGGGTTTGTAAATTAAAGCCTTTTTCAGTCTCATGAAGTACACACCAATTCCCTATTCTCTATTCCTTGTTCCGGTGTTCCCTCAAACTAAAAAACTTTGTACCTCACGATCATGGGAAATTCTATAAATATTTCAGGTGTTTAAAGGTGATATCAATATTGGCAATTTACCGGTTGATTTTGCTCAACAGATGCCTTATGGTAAAAGAATTGATTTTCTAAATTTTCCAGATAGATTAATCTAATCTATAGCTTTTTGATGTGTCTAATGAAGTACACACTAATTCGTTACCTGCTCCCTAAAACTAAAAAACTTTGTACCTCACGAGCATGGGAAATGCTATAGCGCCGATTTCATTCTTACCTACTTGGATTTGATTTTGGGCTTAATTGCCAAGTGTTGATTTATGGGATTTTAAACCTGTGTACATCCGCCGAGTTGATAAATTTACCCACTAATGGGCTTTGACCAAATCACGGCAGTTATGAACCCCACTATTACAGATTCAGCAGTAAAAGCAGCGATCGCAGCTATTGGCTCGGAGTCGGCCACAGTAGCAGAAAAAATCCAGATGCTGATTGAAATGGCTCAAGGCTTTCATAAGCAGCCCAAAACGGCCCAAGATTTACGCAATGCAATGGGTCTATATTACCGAGCCTATCAGATGTGTGGTGAGGAATACCCCCTATTGCAAGCCAGGGCTTTGGTGGGGATGGCAGGGACGTTACAAAGTATACCTGATGGCGGTTCTCAACTGCTGCTAGAAGCCAAAGCAAATTATCAGCAGGCTTTGCCAATTTTACAGCAATTAGCATTACCGGAAGAAGTGGCAGAGGCACAGATGAATCTGGGGCTGGTTTTGCAGTCGTTAGTACCATTCAATCTGGCACGGATGACCGACAGTATCCAAGCTTATCATCAGGCTTTACAGGTGTTTACTTGGGAGGATTACCCACAGGAATACGCAATTTTATACAATAATATTGCGATCGCCTACTTGTCTATGCCCATGGCTTCACAACAAGAATACCTACGCCAAGGGTTAGCAGTACAATCCTTTGAAGTAGCATTAAAGCACATTAACTTAATTGACCATCCTCGTGAATATGCCATGTTGCAAAACAATTTGGGTAATGCTTTGCAATATTTAGTCAGTTCCCATCCTTTGGATAATAACTTACGGGCGATCGCAGCTTATGACGAAGCCCTCAAAGTCCGTAACCCCAGAGACACCCCCCTAGAATACGCCAACACCATATCGAATAAAGCCAACGCCTTATTCAACTTACCCGACGATGTAGAAAAGCCAGAATTGGGGAATCCTCAAAACCTCCTCCAAGCATATAATTACTATCAAGAAGCTTGGGCAATTTTCACCAAACACGAACAGCAAGAACAAGCAGAAATTGTTACCCAAGCTATACAAGATATAGAAGTACAAATGCGCGTAACTATGGATTAGTTGGGAATTTACTTACACCTATCACCGAATCACCATGACAGAAATACTCACCAACTTAGCAGATGGTAACTTAAACCTAACCACAGAAATTACCTGGATATTGATAGCTACAGCATTATCAATGTTTAGTGGTGCAATTAGTGCCATGATATTAGCAGGAAAAGATATTGGCTATCAATTTTCTGCCACTTTAGGGGCATTATTTGCCCCTGCTGGTGTGATTCCCGCCATATTATTAAGTTTTGCTCTACTCAACCTATTCAGCAGTTATTAGGAGGCATAATGTTAGAACTGGGATGGCTATCTGCCAAATTATTTTTCAAAGGTAAACTTCTGCGTGACCCATGGGATTTTTTCCAAAAAATTCTCATGGCTTCAGGTATTAGTTCTCTCATATTGATATTATCTCAAACTGCACTCCCTTTTTACCTAGCAGTGACAGTATCTAGTTTAATTACAGGTGCCATGATGCCATATTTATTGAAAGATTTCAAAATGAAATAAATCTACCATCTGCAATTAATCAAATACAGATGAATCAGGATTTATATGTATTCATCTGTATACCCTGCGCTTAGTAGTTAATTGCAGCAAATTTTATTTAAATGAGAGGGCGGGAAAATACCGAGCCTATAAGAAAATTGATAACTTGGCTAATAATTCTATCACCAAGTCAGCCAAATACTACCAACTATCGACCAATATCTCATGACCAAGCTGGAAGAATTAGTTACAGAGATTAACCGATTTGAAGCGATTATATCCCAATGGGATGAAAGCCAAAGGTGTGTAGCTGTAGGACTAAAAAGAGCCATTGAAGATTTACATAAAGCAGCACTGACCAGTTTAATTAAAACCGTCAAAAAAGAATCAATATCGGCCTTGCGCCGAGCAGTAGATGATGACATAGTATATTCAGTTCTGCTGTACCACGAACTAATTAAACCGCCACAAGCACCTTTAATAGACAGAATTCAAGCAGCTCTTGCAGAAGTTCGACCAGGCTTAAAAAGCCATAACGGGGATGTAGAATTTTCAGCACTCAAAGCACCTGATACAGTAGAAGTTAAATTAATTGGTACTTGTAGCAGCTGTCCCACTTCCAATTTAACCTTAACTCAAAGTGTGGAACAGGCGATAAAAAATCATTGTCCCGAAATTACTAAAGTTGTTGCTGTTAATCATAGTGCTACCGCTGTCAATAGTGCATTTTATCCGGAGGATACAGCGACTTGGGTGAAAGTGACAACAGTGGATCAAATTCCCCCATCTGGAATATTGACAGGTAAAATAGGCAAGAATTCCCTGATTTTATATCGTCATGGTGAAAATGTTAACTGTTACCTGAATGCTTGCCCACACCTAGCAACTCCTTTAGATAGAGGTAAGTTAGATAATCACATTCTCACTTGTGCATCTCATGGATTTCAGTATAACTTACAAACTGGTGAATGTTTAACTGTTGCGGATATTCCATTACAGTCTTATCCAGTACACATTAAAACCGATAAAGTGTTTGTAAAATTGCCTAAATATTCTCTTTAATATCAGCAGTTTTTACATTCTCATGAAGTACACACCAATTCCCTGTTCCCTATTCCCTGTTCCCTATTCCCTATTCCCTATTCCCTGTTCCCTCAAAAAAAATACCCTGTATTTATCAATCTTGATCTGTGGTTAATGGATATACCCATCAATATTATTAATCCTGCGTCCCAGTTATTACTATTATCCCCTCATGGTGCAGAGGTGATTTTAGGTGATATAATTACACCAGAAATATTAGCAGTGCCTATAGTACCTAGTGCGGTATCTATGTTTGGCCCCCGTGGTGCTTGTTTATTATCTCCAACCGGTCCATTATGGGTATCCGATACAGGACATCACCGCTTATTGGGATGGCGAAATTTACCCACTAGAGATAGTCAACCAGCTGACTGGGTAATTGGACAACCGGATTTTCACCATGAGGGACAAAATGCTAAAGGTTCACCAGGAAGAAATACTTTTAGTGTTCCTACGGGAATTTGTGCTTGTGGTCATGGGTTAGCGGTTGCTGATGCTTGGAATCATCGGGTATTGATTTGGGAAAATGTCCCGGAGGATAGTCATGTACCAGCAGATTTAGTGTTAGGTCAAGCTGATTTTAGCCATTGTGAACCCAATAGAGGTACTCTAGCAGCAGCTGATACTATGCACTGGCCCTATGGTGTTTTCTATCATCAAGGTAAGTTATTTGTGGCTGATACGGGAAATCGGCGGTTATTAATTTGGCATGAATTACCTACAGAAAATGGTCAACCAGCTGATTTAGTTTTGGGACAACCAAATCTGATATCGCGCCATGAAAATGGGGGGGGTGCTCCTACTGCTGCGAGTATGCGCTGGTGTCATGATATGACAATTTGGAATCATAATTTAGTGGTGGCTGATGCGGGGAATCATCGGGTAATGATTTGGGAGGGAATACCTACAGAAAATAATGCGCCTTGTGCGGTGGTTCTAGGACAACAAAGCTTTGATGTTGTGGAAATGAATCAAGGTGTTTATTTTCCTAGTGCTGGTAGTATGAGTATGCCTTATGGTGTAGGTGTTGGTAATGATTGCTTGCTGGTTGCTGATACTGCTAATTCCCGGTTGTTAGGATGGAAAGGACGGAAATCTTTATTATTATTGCAGGGGGCGGTGGCTGATGCGATCGCCGGACAAGCAAATTTTCAGAGTAAAGGTGAAAATCGTAATTTTGGGTTACCCAGGCGAGATAGTTTAAATTGGTGTTATGGGGTGAAGGTTTGCGGTAATACTGCGGTGATTGCTGACTCTGGAAATAATCGGGTTTTGTTGTGGCGGTTACAGTAACAGTTTTTTAAATTCTCAGGCGCAAAAAAAGAACCATGGAAGATGTGGTAACCCAAGAAATTAGAGTTCGTGGTACTGTTCAGGGTGTCGGATTTCGCCCTACTGTTTATCGTCTAGCTAAAGCTGGGGGGTTGTGTGGTGAAGTTTGTAATGATGGTGAGGGGGTTTTGATTCGGGTGTCTGGAAGTGAGGAGGCGATCGCTGAGTTTGTAGAACGACTATATATTGAATGTCCCCCCTTGGCAAAAATTCAGGAGTTGATTCGCACACCTTATCAGGGTAAGTGGAGTTTTCCTGATTTTGTGATTGCTCACAGTGTCAGCAGTTCTATTAAAACTGAAATTGCTCCTGATGCGGCGACTTGTCCCCAATGTCAACAAGAAATTTTTGACCCCTTTAGTCGGTTTTTTCGTTACCCTTTTACTAATTGCACTCACTGCGGTCCGCGCTTCAGTATTATTCGTGGGATTCCTTACGATAGATGCAATACCAGTATGTCTGCGTTCCCTATGTGTGCGGAATGTGAGCAGGAGTATAATGATGTGGAAAATCGCCGCTTTCATGCCCAACCTGTAGCTTGTCATACTTGCGGACCCACAGCTTGGTTAGAACGCGCCGATGGTCAACCTGTGACGGCTTCCATGTTTTCTATGCTCGATGATGTGGATGCTGTTTGTACTTTGCTGCAAAAAGGGGAGATTGTGGCTATTAAGGGGTTGGGTGGTATTCACCTAGCTTGTGATGCAACTCAAGAAGCGGTTGTGCAAAAACTCCGTCAACGTAAACACCGTGATTATAAGCCTTTGGCTTTAATGGCGCGGGATATTTCTATTATTGAACAATATTGTATAGTCAACCCCAGGGAAAGGGAATTACTACAGAGTCCCGCTGCGCCGATTGTATTGTTACATCAGAAACCATGGGAAAATGAAGATGGGCAGATAATTCCTCAGTTTCCCATTGCGCCTGCAGTTGCACCAGGACAAAATACCCTGGGTTTTATGTTACCTTATACGCCTTTACATCATTTAATTCTCCGGCGGATGAATCGCCCTATTGTGTTAACTAGTGGGAATATTGCTGATGAACCACAATGTATTGATAATGGCGAAGCTAGGGAAAAGTTAGGTAAAATAGCTGATTATTTTCTCTTACACAATCGCGAAATTGTCAACCGAGTTGATGATTCTGTGGTGCGGGTGGTTGATGATAGAGTAAAAATCATTCGCAGAGCTAGGGGATACGCACCAGCAGCGATGAAGTTACCCCCAGGATTTGAGCAGGTACCGCCGATTTTAGCAATGGGTAGTCAGTTAAAAAATACTTTTTGTCTGTTGCGGGAAAATGAGGCGATTGTTTCTCAGCATTTGGGGGATTTAGGAAATGCAGGGGCTTTTTATAGCTATCATGATACCCTCAATCTCTATTTAAATTTATTTGAACATCAACCCCAGGCGATCGCTGTTGACAAACATCCTGAATATCTGGCGACAAAACTGGGTAAGGAAGTCGCACCTGTGAATAAAGTTAAACTGCATCACATCCAACATCATCACGCCCATATTGCTGCTTGTATGGCAGAAAATGGTATTCCTTTAAATGCACCCCCAGTTTTAGGTATTGCTTTAGATGGTTTAGGTTATGGCGAAGATGCTACATTTTGGGGGGGTGAATTTCTGTTAGCAGACTATCGCCGATTTCAGCGATTAGCAACTTTTAAGCCTGTAGCTATGATTGGGGGTGAACAGGCTATTTATCAACCTTGGCGTAACACCTACGCCCATTTACTCAGCGCCGATCTTTGGGAGACTTGTCAACAAGAATATTCTGACTTGGAAATTATCAAATTTTTACAGCAAAAGCCTTTAAAGCTGATTAATCAAGCTCTAGCACAGGGAATTAATTCCCCCCTCGCTTCCTCCGTTGGGAGGTTATTCGATGGGGTAGCAGCTGCTATGGGTATTTATCCCGAAAAATGCAGCTATGAAGGACAAGCTGCGATCGCCATGGAGGCTTTAGTTAATCCTCACAGCTTAAATAATTATGAAGAAACTCTAATTTATCCTTTTGAGGTGAATTTTTCCGATAGTATTTACTATATAGACTCCAAACCAATGTGGGCAGACTTACTTCGGGACTTACAAAAACAAGTTAAGCCATCAGATATAGCTAGAAAGTTTCATACAAGTTTATCTCAAACTATTGTCAATTTAGTTAAACATCTGTGTCACGAAAATGTAATTAATCAGGTGGCTTTAACAGGGGGTGTATTTCAAAACTGTATCTTATTAGCACAGGTAAAGGCAGGTTTAGAAAACTTAGGTATCCATGTACTGACCCATAATTTATTTCCTGCCAATGATGGCAATATATCATTGGGACAGGGGGTGATTACAGCAGCACAATTAATGAATCTTCCTTAAAATGCTGTTGAGGTTAATTTCCCCCAAAGTAAGGTTGTACGGCTACCCTATGGTTATTCTTACAGAAAAAAACAATGTGTTTAGGAATTCCCGGTCAAATTATCGAAATCAGCGATATTAACCATAAATTAGCGATAGTTAATATCGGTGGAGTTAAACGTCAAGTCAATATTGCTTGTATTGTTAATGAAGAACATCCCCCAGAAAAATGTATTGGTGATTGGGTACTAGTTCATGTTGGTTTTGCTATGAATCGGATTAATGAGGAAGAAGCAAAGGAAACATTACAACTACTAGCAGAACTAGCTCAAGCAGTGAGTAATTAAAGGTCTACGGGTTACGCCACGCTACGCTATCAGCAAAAATACTTTTATGAAATACGTTGATGAATTTCGAGAACCGGAAAAAGCCGCAGCTTTAACCAAGCAAATCACTAAACTTAGTCAGCAGCTAGAAAAACCTATTAAAATCATGGAGGTATGCGGGGGACATACCCATTCTATATTTAAATATGGTATTGAAGATATCCTTCCCCATAACCTAGAACTGATACATGGCCCCGGTTGTCCTGTGTGTGTGATGCCAAAGGGAAGATTAGATGATGCGATCGCCATCTCCCAACATAATAACGTTATCCTCGCCACATTTGGGGACACTATGCGGGTTCCCGGTTCCCATACTAGCCTCTTGCAAGCCAAAGCTAGGGGCGCAGATATTCGCATGGTATACTCGCCATTAGATAGTCTACAAATCGCCAGAGACAACCCCGATAAAGAAATAGTCTTTTTTGCCCTAGGCTTTGAAACCACCGCCCCCAGTACCGCCCTCACCATCTTACAAGCAGCAGCGGAGAACATCACTAATTTTAGTATGTTTTCTAATCATGTCCTGGTAATTCCCGCCCTCCAAGCCCTACTAGATAACCCCGACTTACAACTAGATGGATTTATTGGCCCTGGTCATGTGAGTATGGTAATTGGGACAGAACCCTATGAATTTATTTCTCAAAAATATCATAAACCTATAGTAGTTTCCGGTTTTGAACCCTTAGATATACTCCAATCAATTTGGATGCTGCTACAGCAACTAGTAGAAAATCGTTGCGAAGTTGAAAATCAATATAACAGATTAGTAGAACCAGCTGGAAACCTAGTCGCATTGCAAGCCATCAACCAAGTTTTTGCAGTTAGAGAAAACTTTGACTGGCGGGGTTTAGGGGACATACCTAAATCAGGCTTAAAAATCCGTCCTGAATATGCCCAATTTGACGCAGAACTAAAATTTACTATTCCTAACTTAAAAGTCAGAGACCACAAAGCCTGTCAATGTGGAGAAATCCTGAAAGGAACCTTAAAACCTTGGCAATGTAAAGTATTTGGTACAGCTTGCACACCAGAAACACCTATAGGAACCTGTATGGTTTCCTCCGAAGGAGCCTGTGCAGCCTATTACAAATATGGCAGACTTGCTGCCATGAGTAAAAAAGCCGCAAAAATTGCCTTAACCCCATAGCAGAATCATCAATACTGCTGCTGACTCAATATTTAAACATGAATATTTTCCCCAACAACAAAACCCAAAACCCCCCCAAAACTAAACTTAGAGATACTCATATTACCCTCGCCCACGGTAGCGGGGGTAAAGCCATGCGGGATTTAATCCAAGATATTTTTGTCAGCAGTTTTGATAATCAAATTCTTGCACAACTAGAAGACCAAGCCAGTTTAAAGTTAACTCATCTCACAGCACAAGGTGATAGACTGGCATTTACCACAGATTCCTATGTAGTAGACCCTTTATTTTTTCCCGGTAGTGACATTGGGGAATTAGCCGTTAATGGTACCATTAACGACTTAGCCGTTAGTGGTGCTACACCTTTATACCTCACTTGTAGCGTAATTTTAGAAGAAGGTCTACCTGTAGAAACCTTGCGCCGGGTGGTTGGGAGTATGAAATTAGCCGCCCAAAAAGCTGGCGTGCAGATTGTCACAGGTGATACTAAGGTTGTGCATCGTGGCGCGGCGGATAAACTGTTTATTAATACTACAGGTATTGGGGTAATTCCTGAAGGAATTAACATTTCTGCCCATAATATCCAAGTGGGAGATGTAGTAATTATTAATGGTGAGTTGGGAAATCATGGTACGGCGATTTTAATCGCTCGTGGGGAATTAGCATTAGAAACTCATATAGAAAGTGACTGTCAACCATTACACAGTTTAGTAAAAACTATCCTGAATGTTTGTCCTGAAGTTCACGCCATGCGGGATGCTACACGGGGCGGTTTAGCGACGGTTTTAAATGAATTTTCTCTCAGTTCTGATGTTGGTATTCGTGTCCATGAACCATCTATTCCTATACGGGAAGAGGTACAAGGAGTTTGTGAAATCTTAGGTTTAGACCCCTTATATTTAGCCAATGAAGGTAAATTAGTTGTGGTGGTAGGGGGTAATCACGCAGAAACTGTATTATCAGCGATGAAGTCCCACCCCGCCGGTAAAGATGCTTGTATAATTGGTGAGGTTATTGCTTCACCTCCGGGAGTTGTCTTATTACAAACAACTTTTGGGACTCAAAGAATTGTTGATATGTTAGTGGGGGAACAATTACCGAGAATTTGTTAATTTTTATCTGTGTGTATCTGTGGTTTCAAATCTGAGCAAAATATGCACGAATTAGGAATTACACAAAATATTGTCGCTATTGTGAGCGAACAGGCCCAAGGGGCAAAAGTTAACCGCGTAGTTTTAGAAATTGGCGCACTTTCGGCGATTTTACCGGAAGCTATAGAGTTTTGTTTTGACATCTGTACTCAAGGTACAGTATTAGTAGGAGCCATATTAGAAATTAACATAATCCCTGGTTTAGCACGCTGTCGTACTTGCAAAGCGGAAATAAGTTTAAATAAACCATTTGGTATATGTAGCTGTGGTAGCGTGGAATTAGATTTAATAACCGGTGAAGAACTGAAAATTAAAGAAATAGAAATAGAGGAATTATGTGTGTAACCTGCGGTTGCTCTGATAATGCTCACATTACAATCACTAATTTAGCCACAGGTGAGGTGGAACATAATCATCACCACACTCATACTCACAGTTTACCTGATGGTACTGTAATTACCCATTCCCATGATCATCAGGGTGAAGAGTCTCAAATTCATGCTAAAATTCATGGCACAACTATATCTTTAGAACAAGATATATTAGCTAAAAATAATCTGTTAGCAGCCCAGAATCGGGGATGGTTTCAAGGACGCAATATTTTAGCTTTAAATTTAATGAGTTCTCCTGGTGCTGGAAAAACCACTCTGCTCACCCGGACGATTCAAGATTTAAAACACCAGTTACCTATTAGTGTTATTGAAGGCGACCAAGAAACAGCTAATGATGCTCAAAAGATTCAGGAAACAGGCTGTAAGGTTGTGCAGATTAATACGGGTACTGGTTGTCATTTAGAAGCTGCTATGATTGCTAGGGGTTTACAGCAGTTAAACCCCCCTCTCAATTCTGTGGTGATGATTGAAAATGTGGGAAATTTAGTATGTCCAGCTTTATTTGATTTGGGAGAACAAGCTAAGGTAGTGATTCTCTCGGTGACTGAGGGAGAAGATAAGCCGATAAAATATCCCCATATGTTCCGCGCTAGTGAAATTATGATTCTCACTAAGGTTGATTTATTGCCTTATGTACAGTTTGATGTAGAAAAATGTATTGAGTATGCGCGACAGGTTAACCCTAAAATTCAGGTTTTCCAGGTTTCTGCTACTACTGGTATGGGTTTAGAAGGTTGGTATGGGTGGTTATCAGCAACTGTTGCTGATTTTCTCCCAGTTTCTGTTGAACTCAGTTAAATTCCCTCCCCGCAGGACGGGAAGGGTGAATATGATGGGACAGGTTGGGTATTATAGCCAATCCCGATAAGCGGAAATCTCATTCACCCTGATTTCAAAGGGTGTACCTTTGCCAAAGGGAGGATAAACGCGAATTTTGGCATCACTGGTAAACCGTTCTAACCTGTTTCCTAACTGGGGAATATTACTGACTATATGCCAGTAAGATACTATATCAGGGCAGTCAATGATTAGTGTCAGGGTGGTACTATTCTTGGTGAGATACCATTGACATTTAGATAAGAGTACTTGAGTAATGCGATCGCAGGCCTGAAAAAAGCATATACCAGTAGACCGCTCTAACTCTAGATGCAGCATTCCATCTTGTTTTGTTACCTCGGTGGGAGGTAAATCATCAGGAGGAAGCTGGTGTAGTTTAGACATAATTCCGAACCTCTTGGTTGTAACGCTGCAAACTCTCTAAGTTGTTTTGCAAAACAAAGGAGGAGGGTTTGAGCGCTAGTGTGTCGAGATTTAACTCGCCCTGAAATCTGGTGATTTTGTCGCGACAAGTCCTCACATCACCAATAATTGAGTTCTCAATTAAGTAGTCTTCATCAAAACAAATATTTGTGCGGTCAAATGGTTTCTGGTGAGGATTTGAGCCTTTCTGGATGATCTGCGCCGTGTTGGCTTGCATTTTTTGGCTGAATTTACGGATGAATGGTAATGCGGCGCTGATTGCTTCATCGTTTGTTTTACCAACATAAAAGAACCGTGCTAATACTAGTTTCTCAGCGCCACTAGGATTCACAGATCGATATTTAGCGACGGTATTTTTTAATCTCTCTAAGGAGAATGGCGGCCCCCCCATTAAGCCAAAGGAATTTTCAGCCGCAAATTGTATACCTTGATCATCACCAGTGGCTATGTAAACTGGGATTCTATGCTGCAAGGGTTTGGGGGTAATTGTCAAGCGATCGCATTGATAATACTCTCCCTTAAATGAAACATCAGCATCATACAGCAGCTGTTGAATCAGGGCGATCGCCTCTAACATTTTGGCGCGAGATTCCCCCATGGGTGTAGCAAAATGCTTGTTATGTTGGGGAAATGGCCCACCCTTAGCCACCCCAAATAATAATCTACCATTACACAAATTATCGAGAGTAGCAATATCCTCCGCTACTCGGATCGGGTTATGAAATGGTAATAATACTGCTGCTGTACCTAATTGAATAGTTGAAGTTAGTCCCGCAAGGTGTCCCATCAACACCAACATAGATGAGCTGAGATTGAACTCATTAAAATGATGTTCACTTACCCAAGCTGAATCAAAACCTAAACTCTCCGCCTCTTTTACTAGCGCTACCTGTTCCCAGATGCTGTGACTAGTATTTTGATCATGGTTTTCGTAATTGCAAAAAATTCCGGTTTTCATTTTTGGCGATCGCTATTTAGTTGTCACCCATTGCAATTCCAACCACAACCGGGGATTGGTCTGCTTGAGCTTGGACATCGGATCGCGTAGCAGTCGCTTCGCGTTCATACAGACTACTTCCACTAGCCCCATATTATGTGCTAGTTCTCTGAGTATATGTTTTTGCGCTTGCACATGAGGAAGTATTTCTTCACAGCAATAAATTCCTATATATTGCAAACGTTTAGCTGGTCGTCCCCAAAAACAGGTGATAACTTTCACATGACACCCGTCTAGTAATTCCCCAAGTGTTGGGTAATATTGAGTTACGACTCTTGTGAATTCTTTAGCCAGGATATGTTCAGCAATCATATCAACTGATATTTATGTAGCGGTCATCACGCTATTTAATATAACATATTATTGTCAATTAAACCTGACTTATAGGATTTATTTCTATTTTTACAAAGGAATAAGTACAAATTGCATGATCGGCGATCGCACTGAAGAACCGCAAAAATTATCTAAATGCTTCAATTATATCTAAATAGACATTAACCAATTTATGGTCAATTACCAAAGCTTCAACCTGTGGCCAAGTACGAGCTAAAAACTGATGAAATTCGCGTTTTCGCATATTGCCAAAACGGAGATGTACTACTTTAGGTGGGGAAAAATCAAGCATCAGTCGATCAGAAAAGTCTGCATCTTTCGTAACAATAACCAGTTTTTTCTCCTTTGCTGCCAAATTTCCGTATCACTTGGACTCGTACCTAAAACTGAAACATGAACGATGGGTAAAGATGGAGTGAACAGGATTTTAGCTGGTAAATTTTCATCGAAGAAAAAACCATTCATGCAATTTTTCTTACTTCATAGTGATTCGCCATCAATCTTGCTGCAAATTGGATACACGCATAAATATCTTCTCGATTCAGAGAAGGATATTCTTCAAGGACTTCTTCAATAGAATCTCCTGCTCCCAAAAATTCCATAATTGTTTGCACAGAAATTCGGGTTCCAGCTATAATGGGTCTTCCATTACAAATATCTGGATGGATATGGATACGACTTTCCATTAAGGTTTTGTTACCTCCGTTATTACCTAAATTGACTCTATCCTGACGTAGAGCAGCAAAAAGCTATTGTTTCCTTAACCTAACCTATCTATCATATCACCGCCAACTCTGCTGGCTGCATCAATAAAAAAATGGCGCGTTACATTTCATTAACGCACCCTACAGGATCGGCGATCGCACTTTGTAAGTGAGTATGATTTCAAGGTCAACTTATACCCAGACCCTATTATCAAGTTCCCGGACGAGAGCGCAGATGATCGGGTATGTGATGGCGATCGCCTAATATTTCTAACAAGGGACCATTAACATCAAATTTAAGCATACTTACCGATGCAACTAAAATATTGACCCGATAGCGATAGCGTCCTAAATCAATTCCCAGTAAACTGCAAAGCATAATCCGAATTGTAGCTTTATGGGAAACTACCAAAACATTACCTTGAGGATGTTTTTCTTGAATTTCAGCAATTACCGCCATAGAACGGTTAGCAATCTCTACCGCCGTTTCTCCACCTAGGGGCGCATTCCAGGCCGGTTCTGTTAACCATTTAACATAGTTTTCTGAGTAATTCTCTTGCACAAAGGATTTACTCTTAGTTTCCCATTCGCCATAACTACCTTCCCTCAATCCGTCACGCAACTGCATATTGACACCCACAGCATCACAAAACGGCTTGGCCGTTGCTATTGTGCGCTTCATGGGGCTAACATAAACCGCTGACCAGTCCAATTTTTGATAAACACTAGCAAAACTCTCCGCCATTTCCATTCCTGCTGTAGTCAAATCTGCATCAGTTTGACCACAAAAATTACCACTTTGGCTAAAAGTAGTTTCTCCATGTCGTAGTAAGTATAAATTAAGTGTCATAGCTGCCGTGGCTTTGGAAATTAAGGAGCTTGTGCAGAAATAAACTACCACAGACTTGGCTATTGAATATGTAGTTATCTTCTCACTTCCAGGTAAAAGCCTAGACATTTTCCATTAATTCCGCTTCCCAGAGGGAAGCGTACGAGTCTACCTTTGACCTGGTACAGATTCGCCCGAAAAGTTTCCATTAATTCCGCTTCCCAGAGGGAAGCGTACGAAAAGTTCCTCAAAGAAGGAGCATACAAGCCTGAGGAGTTTCCATTAATTCCGCTTCCCAGAGGGAAGCGTACCAGTTGACAGGACTATCCGTAGAAGTTATGGAAAGAGACAGTTTCCATTAATTCCGCTTCCCAGAGGGAAGCGTACCAACGAAGGTATGGGCTTAAATCCCCTAAACTCTCAAAAGGTTTCCATTAATTCCGCTTCCCAGAGGGAAGCGTACGGACAAACTGGGGATTCGACCCCCTAGAACTTGAGTTTCTATGTTTCCATTAATTCCGCTTCCCAGAGGGAAGCGTACTTCAATGATAGCTGTACAGTTAAAACACTTTCCTGTTGTTTCCATTAATTCCGCTTCCCAGAGGGAAGCGTACCAGGCATACTACCGGTCTAACAACCTGCTTCTTGGTGTTTCCATTAATTCCGCTTCCCAGAGGGAAGCGTACTAGATGAGACTGCTCTTTACCCTGAATGGATTTTCGAGTTTCCATTAATTCCGCTTCCCAGAGGGAAGCGTACACCTGGATACAGGGGATATACTAGCGTTTGTCATTCAGTTTCCATTAATTCCGCTTCCCAGAGGGAAGCGTACATTCAGTCAAGTAAGACAAAATCTATTTTGATAGAAGTTTCCATTAATTCCGCTTCCCAGAGGGAAGCGTACGTGAAAACCAATCCAAACATGGCAATAGAATTGTTGTTTCCATTAATTCCGCTTCCCAGAGGGAAGCGTACTTTAGTCGACTCGGGATTCAATCCCCTAGAGTTAGTTTCCATTAATTCCGCTTCCCAGAGGGAAGCGTACAAAAGGAACCTTGAGTTTGCAGCCAATGCAAAAAGGTTTCCATTAATTCCGCTTCCCAGAGGGAAGCGTACTCCTTTACGTCGGTATTAATACCGAAATGGTTAGAAGGTTTCCATTAATTCCGCTTCCCAGAGGGAAGCGTACGTCAACGTTCGCGTCGATGTTGAATATTGCCGAAAGATGTTTCCATTAATTCCGCTTCCCAGAGGGAAGCGTACTCTCTAAAGAGAAGGTCGTGAGTAGCTTAGTTAAAAAAGTTTCCATTAATTCCGCTTCCCAGAGGGAAGCGTACGAGCCCAAAATTCTGTTTGTCAAGAAAGACAATAGGTTTCCATTAATTCCGCTTCCCAGAGGGAAGCGTACGTTTTGTGCAGCGACTTAGCACCACACATACCCAGCCTGGTTTCCATTAATTCCGCTTCCCAGAGGGAAGCGTACTCTATCTCAGTGTATGGGGTTAGACATGAGATCATTGGGTTGTTTCCATTAATTCCGCTTCCCAGAGGGAAGCGTACGTCTACCTAGCTTGCAACGCAAAAAACCTCCCCCTCTGGTTTCCATTAATTCCGCTTCCCAGAGGGAAGCGTACAACTAACATGCTAAGGTTATCAGGTCCCCAGCACTGGAGGGGCTGTTTCCATTAATTCCGCTTCCCAGAGGGAAGCGTACGGTAAAGTCAGACAGTTAGAGTTGAGCAGATGTCTTGGTATAGTTTCCATTAATTCCGCTTCCCAGAGGGAAGCGTACATGCTATAGATTCAGTTCTTTTAGAACAGAGGGTTTTAGTTTCCATTAATTCCGCTTCCCAGAGGGAAGCGTACCGTCCACTGCCTATAGCTGGACAGTGCGTACAGCATTGTTTCCATTAATTCCGCTTCCCAGAGGGAAGCGTACGGCTAGAAAAGAAGAAGAGGGTAGAAACAATCCTAGTTTCCATTAATTCCGCTTCCCAGAGGGAAGCGTACAAAAAATGACACACTACTTTTTGCTCCATGTGATAGAGGGTTTCCATTAATTCCGCTTCCCAGAGGGAAGCGTACGCACTTTCAATCTTAGCTGGTCTGGGATCTCCGCCACTGTTTCCATTAATTCCGCTTCCCAGAGGGAAGCGTACATAGAATAAGAACCAACGGTGTAATAAGAGAGTCTAGCTGTTTCCATTAATTCCGCTTCCCAGAGGGAAGCGTACGGTCGAGTATATTTTTGGGAACACCACCAATTTCAGTTTCCATTAATTCCGCTTCCCAGAGGGAAGCGTACTACAGAGGAACAGGTAGAAAGACTGTCACAGGTCGGTGAGTTTCCATTAATTCCGCTTCCCAGAGGGAAGCGTACAAAAGATATAAAGCTTTTTTTTTATCTAAACAAGAGTTTCCATTAATTCCGCTTCCCAGAGGGAAGCGTACTTTCCGAGGGTTATCTAGAAGTAGATATTCCAGACGAGTTTCCATTAATTCCGCTTCCCAGAGGGAAGCGTACGTAGATATGAAGAAATTTGCTGGCGGGGGACTTCTCTCGTTTCCATTAATTCCGCTTCCCAGAGGGAAGCGTACAATCTACCTAAGATTAAAGTCATTTGGTGTTTCTCTTAGTTTCCATTAATTCCGCTTCCCAGAGGGAAGCGTACACAAAGGTAATGGGGGTGCTGACTCCAATCCTTTCTCTAGTTTCCATTAATTCCGCTTCCCAGAGGGAAGCGTACCCCTCCATTCTAAACCCTTACCTCGTAAGAAGTCCAGAGGCACTTTCCGAGGTTCAAAAAAGTTAACGGCTGAAATGGACTTTGGCATAGTAGTAAAAACTCTGAAACCCTTACCCAGTAAGCGACCGAGGTTCAAAACAGAAGAATCATTATTCCAGCCATTTTACCTGACCTTCCGTCCTATGGAGTTAGCCATACCTCGATCCGGTAGGTAACCCAGTGGTAATATAGCCTGATGACCTCATATATATTATGTCAGCTTAAACGCTAGTCATTCCGGTGGGTGAGTGCGATCGCTATTACAGATAGTCATTCCGGTGGTAACTGGGTACACCACTCAGGAAATGCTGATCAATCTAGTATTTTCAAGACAATCACAGATTTATTACCACCCCCATAGGGTAAATTTCGTCATTCGCACGAAAAAGATTTTACATTGGTGTGGTCACAGATAAGATGAAAACGTGACACAAAACCACTAAAGGATACATACTGAAAAATATAGTTAAATTTATTGATGTATTTCTTTATATATCAATAAAAATAAATATTTAGCTCAACAAAGTTAATATTTTTACATAAAAAACGTTTTTCAGTATTACCAATAATTACAAAATGTTTTACCACAGAAAATTTTAACTAAAGCGTGTATCTTAAGAATTAAGCACCAAAAGGAGATACAAAGTACATGGACAAATATACTGTTATCACCTTTGCACCAGTTCAGGGATTCATTGAAAAATCACGAAAGCTCAGAGATTTATATGGTGCATCTTTAATACTTTCTTATCTAAGTCAAAAGCTAGTACAAGAATTTCATAAACCCCCAGAAACAGAAGTGATTTCTCCAGCTAGTCACAACTTGCAAAAAGGGATGCCAAATCGTATTCTCATTAGAGGTTATGTGAGCAAAGCCCAAACTGAAGAAATTTTATTTTCTGCTTGGAAAAATATTTTACAAGTTTGTCGCCAATGGATAGAAGACAGAATCACAAATACCTATCATTGGGAAAGAGAGTGGAAACTGTGGGGTAGTTACACTTGGGAAGTATTTCAAGGAAGTGGTGTAAGTATCCAAGCTGCAATGGAGGATTTAGAAACCAGTAAACTTTCTCGGGACTGGACTGCAGTAAATTGGATTGGTGAAAGTTCTAGCTTAACTGGTACCGATGGGATTGCTTTTCCCGAATTAGGTGCAGAAACACGTAACCCTAACAATCGCCGATGGACAGCAGAAAAAGATAATATTCGACAATTCTATAGAAGTCTGGCCTGTGTCTCAGAACGTTGTCCACCAAATAAGGAACCAGAAGGGATTATTTTTGCTCTGAATGAAAAATTAAGTATTCCCGAATTGGTTAAACGGTTAGTAACTTTATCAGAAATTGCTAACAAGTTGGGAATGTCTAAAGTAGAAAGCTTTAGTGAAATCCATCGTGGCCCGAGTTTCTGGACAGGTTGGTTTATGGGTGATGGAGATGAAGTGGGAAAACATCTCAAAAAATTAGCAGGTTTACCAAATGGTGATGATGAACTCAAAAACTTTAGTCAGGCGATGCGCGACTGGGGAAACAACTTTACCAGAGACTTTCCTAAAGAAATTGGTCGGGTAGTTTATGCAGGTGGGGACGATTTTTTAGGCGTAATTTACCGCGAAGAAAACCAAGAACCTATTACAGCCAATCAAGCTTTTCAATGGTTAATTAAACTACCCAAAATTTGGCAACAACATGGGCAGAAGATCGGATTAAGTGTGGGCTTTATTTGGGCAGGATCTGGCATTCCCCAAAGAGATATCTTACAACATTGTCGAGAAGCAGAAAAACTAGCAAAATCTTCAGGTCGGGGAAGAATTACTATTAGAGTTGTCTTTAATAGTGGTCAATATGTCCAGTGGACTTGTCCCTGGGATTATCTATATATATTGACAAAATATCAAGACAGGGAAGGTAAAAATAACTGGAGTCATGTTTATCAAGATTTAGCTCAATTAGAAGCACGACGTGCTTTTAATCTTGAGAAAAAACAACTATCAGAAGAATTTGCTCTTAATTTCTTTGATATTTACTTTCCAGGAGAGCGTCAAATATTATTAAATTATGAACAATCCAAATATATCGTAGGTTTTAGTGATGAAGCTGATGATGCTGATAGAACAAAAGCGAAAATTGATTGGATAAGTGATTTAATTAAAGTAGGTTGGCATTTATGTTTAAGTACCTAGTTACTATTCATCCTTTAGGGTTGATGTATGGAAGTGCGGGAGCATTTCTGTCACCTGAAAATTTAGTTGGTCGTTCAGGCGCTAAATTTCCTCCAGAAGCTGCAACCTTATCCGGCTTAATATTTAGCGCTAACAAAGTTAATCAGCAATTTACTCAACATGATTTGAGTGCTAATCTATTTGTCGCCGGACCATTTTGGGCTAAAGTTCAGGACAAACAAAATTTTTATATTCCTATTCCCTGGAGTAAAATAATTGCTAATAAAGGAGTAGATGAGTGGCAATTTAACAATGGTCAATGGCAGTTAGAAAATCAAAGTGAGAAACTAGAGCCGGATTATCGTTGGCAAACAATCAACTCTTGGGGACTTGCTCCCAAAGTCCTTAAATCTAATAAATCAGTAGCAGCAAACCCTTGGGAATATCTTCCTTTCTTACATCCCCAAATCAACCACCCAACACTCAAGTACTCACAACGTTGTGTACAAAAGTCTGATGGTTTATTTCTAGAAAACTCAGTCCAAATACCTGAAGATGTCTGTTTAGTTTATTTATCAACCTATCCCCTAGAATCTGGTTGGTATCGCTTTGGCGGTGAAAATCATATTGTAGAAATTGAGTGTGAGGAAATTAAAAACAAAAAACTTTTAGATTTATTAAATCAACCCATTCAACGCACTTTTGCCTTAATTACCCCAGGTATTTGGGGTTCTAATCGCTTGTCTTACCGTTATCCTCACCATGAAAACTTCCCCCAAACCCTAGAGATGCTAACTGATAAAGCAATACCTTATCGCTTCCGTGCTAAAGGTAATTTAGGTAGGGGACGTTATGCGGTTCCCCCTGGTAGTGTGTACGTTTTAGAAGCATCTGTAAATAAGTCTTGGTGGGAGTGGGATACAGCATGGTTTCCTAAAGAAGGTTACAGCCTCAAACAAGTAGGATGCGGTTTATGTTTACCAATAGAAATTAAAGGAGTAGCATAAGATGTACAAGAAAGCTTATGGTATCATTGAAACCTTAGCACCGCTCCATGTAGGTGCAACTGCTGGAGAAGAAAGCGGTAATTTAAACCTGATTTTCCGTGACCAATTTACCCAAACAGGTATACTTCCAGGTAGTTCAATTCGTGGTCGTCTGCGTTCAGAAATGCGTTTGATAGATGGAGACCAAGCGGCAAATTATTGGTATGGTAGTGAATCCGGTGCGGAACAATCAGAAACCAATAATGAATCTATCATCAAATTTGAATACGCTTCTATATTGTGGCTACCCGTATTTTGTCCCGGTCAACCCATCGTGTGGGTGAGTAGTCCTCGCCTACTGCAACGCTACCAAAGAATTGCTGGTGACGCTCTCAAAAACATAGATATACCCGACCCCTATACAGGTTCAAGAAACTTAAAAGCACGAGAATCAAGAGGTCAAAAAACCTTATTTTTCAATTTAGGTTTCCTAACCATCACAAAAACCGTAGACTTATCACCCTGGTTCCCTTCTGGACAACAAAAGCCAGCAGTTATCGTAGATGACAGTGATATTGCTATGATTCATAACATGGCTTTATATCGTCAAAGTCGAGTACGCTTAAAACTTGACCAAAAGGTAGTTGATGGTCATGGTTTTTTCAACACTGAAGCTTTACCAGAAGGAACCATTTTAGTTTTCCCCATTGCGATTAGGGATGATAAATCTGGGAAACAATGGGACCCATTCAATGGTGATCACAGTACAGATATTTATCTTGGTGGCTTAGAATCTATTGGTTTTGGTCATTGTCAGTTGACTTTAAGTGGAATCTAAAATATATGAGTTGGAAATCCTACGGATTAGATCAAGAAGCACAACGCTTAGTCCTGAAACACCGTGACCAAAAAGGGGTCATTGGTCAATCACACAAAATGCGAACAACTGTAGCTTTCGGTTTAGAACGGTTCTGGGGAGAACAATTACGACTGTTAGACAAAGAACCACCCAAAGGCCGATACTGGCGCGATACCTGGAAAAGCTTTGCAGCAATCATGCTCAGGGGAGGAATCAAACTTCCCCAAGAAGATGTTAGCACTGGTAACACAGGGAAAATTGAAGAAGTTGCAACCCAACTGTGGGAACTCCCCATTGAAGACCAAAGAATTTGTTTAGCTGTTCTGACCCAATTCTGTGACAGCTTAGTTTGGTGGACTCAACGGTACAAAAAATTAGGAGGCGATGATGACTAATAGTAGAGAAGTCCCCCTTATGTTTCAAGCCCAAATCTCAGGACGGGGACAAATTCACTATATTGGCAATCGTGAACAATCCGAGAGATGGGTTGATGAATGGGTAGAAGGTGTCCCACGGGATGCGCCTCGATTTAGCACCAATGTGCAAACAAAAGAATATAAAATTACTTGGCGTTTTGTTTCCAACAGTGGACAAGACGAAGATATCATCCGACCAGTCATTGCTGCTAAAGGATTTCCCTTTTATCCAGGTGCAAGCATGAAAGGTGCTTTTTTACGTAGTTGTACACCAGAACAACGTCGCAGATATTGCGGTGGACAACTGACAACTCAGGATACCCAACCAGGAATACTCCGGTTTCATGGTGGTTATCCCAAAGATGGAACATGGGTTGAACAATCTTTAATTGATGTAGTTCATCCTCAACAAGATTGGCAAGTTAAAAATCATAGCAACCACTCAGCTTTTATTCAAATCTCCCTTTATCAACCCACCCTAGTGTTTGGTATTTCTAGTACTGAAACCCTCCCAGCTAGTGAGTGGGAAACTATCTGGGGTATTTGGGACAGAGCTATAGAAAGAGGTATTGGTTCTAGAGTCAGTGCTGGTTACGGTCAACCTATTAATCATCCCCAAACCAAATTGCTCTCTGTTAACTTGCGGGGACAAGGTTTAGCCTCAACGCTAGTTGATGAAACAGGTGAATTTCGACCCAATATTTTTAAAGCCGCCTTGCGTGGTCACACTTTACGTTTATTCAGTGGTGTTACCAACGAAAGAACCGCCGAAGAATTAACTCAAGAACTTTGGGGGGGCTTCAGCCAAAATGGTCCGATTGTAGGACAGTTGGGAATTGCTTTTCATACTACAGATTTAGAGATGGAGGAATATCAATATGGTGCAAATACCATAATCCCTGTTTATCAGTTAAATGCGGGAACCCTGACCATTCTCACCATGAGCGATGTTTCCCCAGAATACAATCAACAATTAAGAAGACTAGTCAAACAAATCTTAAAATTTGCTATGCTCCTTGGTGGTTTTGGTAAATCCTGGCGACGCATTGACCATAGCATTTTTTTTGAAGAATATGATAGACATTCAATTGGTTGTCATTGGCAATTTAACCAACCATCAAATACATATTATTTTCCTGTAAATAATCTCAGCCATATCACTAACATTCTCAACAATGTTCAAAAAGAAGTCAATAATTGGCTGCAATTCAAAGGGAAACAATCATCTAATCAGGTAAGTACATGGCGTGAATCATTTCATCCGCAAAAAGTTCAAGTGTGGGGACGTATTGCGGAAGAAGAAGATGATAGTTTAGCCGTCAAATGGTTTCATGGTAATTACCATAAACATAGCTCAATCAAGGGTTCAAGTCTCACCGGGAGAATGGGACAAATAGGCAGAATTTGGCATCGTATGTACCCACGCCATACTAGAAATAAAGAAGGACAAATAAACCGTAAAGGTAGAGAGTATGTTGAATTACTGACAATCTTCCCTGATAAAAAAGATGAAATTACACGGGATTTTTTAAGGTTTTTAGGCGATAGTGATTTTACTAAACTTTGGGGAGAATAAACTATGAGTATCTGGATACTAACAACAGGTAATAGTGATATCATGCTCAAGCATGATAAAAACTGGAGTAGTTTATACAGTCAAATTAGATATGATTTGGAATGTACAGAATTTGCCCCCTTACCATTAGACTCTAATGATAAAAGTGCAGGTTACACTTTGCCTGCAAGAGTTTTAGGTTTAGTATATGAAAATCAAACTGGTCATTACGACTCTGATTTAAAGTTTCCCTTGATTGACACTTATACTCAATATCTACTAGAAGCAAAAATCAAGCTGGAAAAAATTATAGTTTTATTAACAGATCAAAAGCCAATATTCCAGGAAGAACAGATAATTTATGAAAAATGTCCTTACTGGCAAGATACTTATACTCTCAAACCTTTATTAAAATGGTATCTGCAAAAGCACTTTGCTTGTGAGATTGAGTTTTTAGTTTTATCCCCCACAAACCAAAATAATAAAGGTATAGATAATTGGAATGAAACACTTTCTTTGGTAAAAGAGCAATTATACCCATTAAACTATAGTCCACCCAAAACTGTTTATATTAGCCATCAGGCGGGTACACCTGCTATATCTTCGGCGGTGCAATTTATCAGCTTAGGAAGATTTCCCAAAGTTAAGTTTCTAATTAGTAACGAATATTTCGACGACAATTACCAAAAGCAATCGAAAGCTGAGGCCATAGAAAGCTCTAATTATTGGCGAGGAATGCAGATTCAAAAAGCCAAGCAGTTAATTACAAGCGGCTTCCCCGGTGCAGCACTGAAATTATTAGATAATATAGAGGGAATAGATCAAACCGCCATTGGTGAGTTAAAGAAAATCGTTGATTTCTTTAATCTCCATAGCCCACTAACAGATAGTAGTCAAGATTTGACCATTCCCCAAGCTACTCAGCGTATTGTTGATACCCTAGAACTAGTTGGATTTTTCTTCAAGCAAAAGAATTATCTTCAAGGTATTACTCTCCTAGCTGCGGCTCAGGAAACTTTTTTAAAGGTAGCTATCTTATCACGGGTAGCAACGATTAATCAAACTGTGAATTTCAATGGTAGTTCTCACCAAGTTTCCCAATTCTTGGTATGGACTGGATCAGGTTTATTTTTAGACAAAGACAAATCTGTTAAATATCCCAGTGTTGATATCAAAGTTGAGATTTTAGAAAAATTAAAATTTCCCGTTACAAAATTTTCATTGGTAACAGATTATGATTTTCAGATAACTAATAGAAACTTTGGTATGATTGCCTGGTTAAATAATATAGATAATAATTTTCCGCAATGGCCGTTATTAGTATCGTATTGTCGCGGTTCCAGAAATACAGATGATGACCTACGTAACCAATTTATGCACAACTTGCGTGGAGTTGAAGATCAGGAGTTAATAGCTTATTTATCAGCAGGTAAAGAACATCAGTCAACAGATGTGATGAAAGTCTATATAGATTATGTTAAACAACCATTTTTAACAGCAATCAACTATTTTAATTTACCTTACAACCGAGAGAAGCTAGTTAAAAGACTTCAAGAAATAGCAGATTCTCTTTGATAAAATTAATATCCCAACCAGTGGGAAATTGATCAGCTTTGGGATGGGGTTTTAGATCCCGGACTTCTTCCAGAAGTCCGGGATCTCTGTGGTGGAAGCTGTCAGATACTACTCCTGTTTGAAGTTGGTTTAACAAAATATCCCAGTTAGTCATTCGCAGGAGCAATGTACAATCATGATTTATCCCTGACTAAAATAAATACAGTTATGAGGGATAGTAGCTAGTAACTATTTACCACTCACTGCCCACTGTTAACTAAAGAATACAACCTGCTGTAAATATTCTCATATATACCTTATATGCCCAGATCCCGATTCCCCAATCAACAGATAGCTAAAACCAACTCTCAAGGGATTGCTCATGTTCTCATCGGGACACCAGGAAGCGGTAAATCAACCTTTGCAAAACTACTATCCAACCTAGGAAATTACGAAATCATCTCTACTGACAATATCCGCGCTGAGTTATATGGTGACCCAGCTATTCAAGGGGAATGGCAGACCATAGAAACCACGGTCATCAACCGCATTTGTACTATATTTAGATTGGGTAAAAGTGTAATCTATGATGCGACTAATTATAAGCGTTGTTTCCGCATGGACTTTTTACGCAAAACCGACACCCAACTGGCAGAATGGAAATTAACCCCACCTGATTGGATTGGCTGGTATTTGCAAACTCCACTGTTAACTTGTATCAAGTGGAATCAACAACGCCAACGCCAAGTTCCTGCGGAAATTATTGAAAGTATGTATAGGATATTGCAGGATTTTCCACCGGTAATTGGGGAAGGATTCGCCACGGTGAATAAAATTGATGTCACCGCACCGGAATTTTCTCCACACCAAGTCACTAAACTCATTGCAGATATTCCCCGTCAAATTATCAACTTTCAAAATCGCTACGGAAATATCACACCCCATCCTTATAGTCAGCTGTTAGATTTTGAACGTTTGATGTATTTAATATTTTTAATCATTAACTATCCTGGGATTGGTAAATTTCATCTCACTCAACCTCAATTTTTACAAAATCTTCTGGGTTATGTACCGGAGTTGACTAACTCTATCGCGGAAATTACTGCTATTATGGCTAAGTTGGTGGGTGGAGTTTACGCCCAATCCCATGCGATCGCCGCTGATTTACAATGGCTAGAAACTCAAGGAATCATTAATTCTACTTTCCCCCTAGTCAGTCAAAATCGCCCAGAATGTAACTCCCATGAATGGCAATCTTTCCATAGGTTACATTCTTACTCAGATAAACAGGTTTTTGAACGTTTAATCGGTACAATTCGTTTTATTCTCCACTACCCTTTTTTACCTAACACAGGTGGAGGTAGTTTAGAAACTCTGACTCAATCTCTTGCACAAGCTGGGGTAATTTATCACCCCCAAAGTGAAAAGGCTACAATTCGTAAAGATATCGAAAAAGTTTTAAAACCCTACAGAATCTTATCTGGTTTTCCTATGCGTAACGGTTACTTTGCGGGTACTGGTATCCTTTCTAAGTCAGAGTTAATCAAAGTATTTGACATTATTCAGTCTCAAGCCAATAGTTTAAATGACCCCCAAGCTTTAGTTATCTACGAAACATTTAAGCAACGACTATTACAAACACATATCATTGATAATACTGAAAATATTTACCCAGTCAGGGCGATCGCCAATAGCTCTATTGTTGACCCTAAACATCTCCATAGTAGCGCCTTAAGTAATCAGCCGGAACTAGAGACAGCAATTGTAGAAGGAAGGCTATTAGAATTAAAACGGTTAGCAGGTGTAGGTAAGTATCAAGGAGATGAACAGAATTTTTTCTTAGCCTATCCATTGCAAATAGTTTTCTCAAATTTGGCTTGGTACTTGGGTTATGAGTGTGTCAGTGGTGAAACTCCGGGGTTACTGCGCTTTGAACGTTTAGATAGATTGTTTTTAGCTCGGCCTCAAACCCAACAACGTACCAGAGAAGCACAGGAAAAATCATTAAAAAAGTTACAGAATTTATTTAAAGCTAGTGCGGGAATGCACTTAGGTAATAGCGCTACCGACCAACAACAATTTCTGAGTGCGGATCAACAAAAACGACTGAGGGTCTGTGTGACAGTGGAACTTTGGTTTAATGATCAGGTTTATCCTTTTATCACCGAGGGAACAAAACGTTTTGCTCACATGAAAATGTCCCCACCTATACACAATACCAGGACTAATTTACCCAAGTCCTTATTTTCCCTGACCAGAACAGGCGATCGCCATTTCCCCCATCGGTTTCAAGCCATCTTTCCTCAATGGACATTAAATGATTTTGATTTGTGGCGGTGGATTTTGGGGTTTGGTGGTAATGTTAAAGTAGTAGCACCCCAGGAGTTAGTCACAAGGGTAAAGGAAATAGCTCAAGGAATTGTAGCTAATTATGGCAGTTAACGAGCTTTGCGCTCTGCTACCAGAACTTCAGCTAGCATTTCGGGAATATCTGTCAAGTCTGCAAATCCCTCGGAAGCGGGAATCGGTGAAATAAACGTATAGTTTGGGTCACACATTCCCGTGTCGTAGACTTCAATAAACCAGCGATCGGGAAAACCTTCTACACCTAATTCTACAATATACCAACTTTCCCCTATGAGGCGAGAGCCAAAGACAACAAACCACTGTCTATAGTCGTCTGAAATATTCCAGTCAGCCATAAGGAACTCTAGCGCAATTTGTGCAGCATCGGTTTCGGTTAGCAGCATATTTACTCCTTATTTATAACTATCGATAAGGCTAACTTACGCTATCAGAATTTGGAACTTCAGGATATAAGCCTAGTTGCTTTGCTAATTCACGCCCGATAAAGAATAAAAACTTAGCACCATCTTGATTACCTTGATGGGCAAAACTAGTTGCTACTTGCAGTATTGTTTGTACAAAATCAGCATCAATCAATTCTGGTTGCGCTTCTAAAACTTCTGGTTCTTGACCATTAGGACATTTTAGTAACTCGTCAATCAGATTGAAATATTGGATTTGGCGTTCTTCTGTCATGATGTTTTGGTTTTTTGAATGAGTTAGTTTGGCTGTGAGGATTACTCTATACTTTGTTGCCAAAGCTTTTCCAACATTTCAACTTGTTCTCTTAACATAGCAGCACGATAAACAAGATATCTATCGTAAACAATGATTCCTAATCCCACAAAAATCGGAGTGATTAAGACAAACCATTGCAAGATGCTAGCAAGTCTATATTGTTCGGCAACAACTAATAATCGGTTCACAAGATTGTGGTCAAAAGTTGCGTTATTGGTCTGATATTGAGATGGATTTGTATTTGCTTCCTGGAGCAATTGGGCAGAATTACCTGAATAGATTTTATGAATTTCACAGACTAAATTCTGCATTTTAACAAACTCTAGATGTTTGCCCCAAACTATGTGTAAGACTAATAAGGCGGGCGAAATTACTAGTAAAGTAAATAAACAAACTGTCAGAAAATTTAGAAGTTTAAATTTCATGGTGGCTTTACTCCCTTAGGTACTCTGCATCCAGAAACCTCTGGGTTACTTTTTACCTAACTAGTCTCTCTCGCACCTTGACAATATTTTTGTTCCTAAAGATGAAAAATTTACCATTTTTCTACAAGGGCTATAATTATCAACTTAGGATTAACATCTTCCTCAGCTTCGACAACAGAAGAGTTAAGAAGTCCCCCCTGATTCTTTGGGTAAAACCCTCAGAACTTCGGGGGGTAGAGGGGAATCTCTGCGTAAATCCTACAAAATTTATAGCAGTCTCACCTCTAACTGTGAGTTTAAACTAGTGGAATTAAGATTATTAAATTTATTAAAGTTATACTCAAAGGCTATAAGTTATATCTCATAAGACTTAGAGAAATTATTTGAGGTATGGGTGCTAGTATTTCTCATATGGGGTGCTAGTATTTCTCATATGGGGTGCTGGTATTTCTGCACTCAGGCTCAAAGCTATATGGGGGGCTGGTAGAGGAGTGATTTTGTTGGGGTTTTTCCGTCTCAAAGCTTGTACTCAAACAAATAGATTATGTGGGGAGTATACCCTAGAATATCGAAAAAATCTCTTATATTTTCTGGAAATGCAGCTTCTTATACTAAATATAAATAATTCAAAGTGAGGTGACAAACTTTCTAGATTTAAGGGGTGAGTTTCTATGATTTTGATTGAGCAAATAACAGACAGATAAATTCAGCCTTGAGAAAACCCCTGTAATTCACCTATTAACCTTGATTGTGGTAGATACAAAACATTATTACTTGAGGAGAGATGAGAAAATTACATCAACTGCATTCCTCAGCCGCATAATTTTGTACTTTGGTTAAAGTGGATAGTCTCTACATTTAGTGACTGTGAATATAAATTAAACACATACAGGAAATTTGCCCTCAACGTGAAATCATAGGAGTGAATTTATGAGAATTGCTAAAGATGTTACAGAACTAATTGGCGGAACTCCTTTAGTTCAGCTCAATAGAATTCCCCAATCTGAGGGAGTGGCAGCTAGGATTGTTGTTAAACTCGAAGGTATGAACCCAGCAGCCTCGGTTAAAGACCGGATTGGGGTTAGTATGGTGATGGCTGCGGAAAGGGAGGGTTTAATTGAGCCGGGGAAAAGTATTTTAGTCGAGCCAACTTCTGGGAATACAGGTATTGCTTTAGCCATGGTAGCAGCGGCCCGGGGCTACAGTTTAATTTTGACCATGCCAGACACCATGAGCCAAGAACGACGCTCTATGCTCAAGGCCTACGGTGCTAAGTTAGAGTTAACACCAGGCGCACAAGGGATGCGAGGAGCAATTAATCAAGCTGAAAGCATTGTGGCTAATACTCCTAACGCTGTGATGCTGCAACAGTTCCGCAACCCGGCTAACCCCAAAATTCACAGAGAAACTACTGCGGCGGAAATTTGGGCGGATACGGATGGGGAAGTAGATATTATCATTGCTGGGGTGGGGACTGGTGGAACAATCACCGGGATTGCAGAAGTGCTTAAACAATATAAGCCAACTGTGCAAGCGATCGCAGTTGAACCTAGTAACAGTCCGGTGCTTTCTGGGGGTAATGCTGGTCCCCATAAAATTCAGGGGATTGGCGCTGGGTTTATCCCGGATGTGTTGCGTCTGGAATTGATGGACGAGGTAATTAGAGTCAGTGATGAACAGGCGATCGCCTATGGGCGACGTTTAGCTAAGGAAGAAGGACTTTTATCTGGTATATCTTCCGGTGCGGCTTTATGTGCGGCCATTCGAGTCGGTCAACGTCCAGAAAATACTGGTAAATTAATTGTCATGATTCAGCCCTCCTTTGGGGAACGTTACCTGAGTACCCCCATGTTTCAAGAGTTGTCTATAGACACTGCTAATCTTGGCTAAAAAACCTAATTAGCGACTGTTGACTGTTGACTGTTGACTGTTGACTGTTGACTGTTGACTGTTGACTGTTGACTGTTGACTGTTGACTGTTGACTGTTGAGGGTTGAGGGTTGAGGGTTGAGGGTTGAGGGTTGAGGGTTGAGGGTTGAGGGTTGGACTTCTTAACCAGGTTAAGAAGTCCGATGTATATCGGGGATACGGTCAAAGCAAATTCAATCAGGTTTTCCCCCGGTGAAATTTAATGCTTACAACCACCTTGATGATGATGGTCATGGTTATGACCGTGGGCGCAACCTTGTAAGTTCTGGGTAGTCAGGGTTTCAATTACTACTTTTAAGGAATCATCCACCGGTTTTAAGCCAATCCAACCATCTATTGTTTCTACGTCAAAACCTACCTCACGGCGATCGCCTACTTCTAGTAAGGGACGACGAATTAATAAAGGATCTTGCAGCATTAACACTAAGGCTGTTTGTGCATCGATTTTTTCTGGAACTACTTCACCAGATTTAATCTTGGGAGCGGAAGCATTAAACCATTGGGACACCGGGCGATCGCCAAAAAATGATCGCAAGCGTTCAACTGTCCAAGGTTCTGTGAGGATGTCGTATGCTAGCACCTCATGACCAGCAGCAGTCAACACAACTTTTTGCTTAATACCACCCTTACAACCGGGTTTGCTGTAGAAAATTACTCTAGCCATTGTCATTACTCCCTGATGATTCTGATTAAAACTTCCTAGCTGTATGGGTAACTAAATCAAACTCAAACCTTGCTTGAGGGTCTGTTTCTCCATAAACATTAAAAGTTACAGTTGCTTCGTCACCCACTGCTTCTACACTGTGAATTGCATCGGGGGTCAAGCTAACAATATCTCCAGGAGACAAGGTTATCTCTCCGGTAGGTGCAATTTTCTCGGCAAAATCAGGGGTAGGAGTACGTCGCCAAAAGGTATTTTTTTCTTGACCTTTTAACACTGCTATTACTCCCCAAGTCCCATGATTATGAATAGTTGAACGGGTTCCCGGTGCAAATGTCACGGTTTGCACAGTCAATGGGAACCCCAATTCATCATAGAGAAGTAACACTGAGTGACCCGTTTTAGGGTGAGGTTGTAAATACTGACTTTGTACCCAGTAGGAATTGACAATCAATCTCCTGACAAGCATTCGGATTTCTGGGAGACGAATAGATTCATCTTCTACCCCATTGAGAACATCTTCTACTTCAGTCAAAAACCGATATAGGCGATAATTCTCCCGCAATAGATCCCATGGTCTGGCTGATTTACAACAATGATATTGGCCGTCTGCAGTTACTAGCCAATCTTTACCTTCCACCATCATTCATTAAATCTTGGGTTGAGAAGGAGAAGGGAAAACTATTGTAGGCGGAATCAAATTCAGAGGACTGGGAAGAGGACGCAAAGGATCTATGGAAACCACAGGAATGAAAGGTGCTGTAGAAGTTGCAGATGGCTGTAGAGGTTGGTAGAAGGGATAATTATTCATGTCTGTTGATGGTTGAAGGTTTACTAATTAATCGTCTTCTTCATCTGGACGATTTAAAATGTCCAGTAGGATTCCTGCACCGAAATCATTACTTTTGTCAATCTGTTTGACGCGAGTACTGATTTCTTTAGCCCGCTCGATTTCCCCTAATTTTGCTAACACTAAACCAGATGCAGCATAAGCGTTTAAGTACAATCTGATTTGGGGTTCCTCCTGCCGTTTTACTAATATGGGCAGGAGTTGTTGCCAATGGTCTGGTAAGTTCTCTGTTGCTTTAATCTTATCTAAAACTTTAACTGCAATTTGTAGCGCTAGGGGATAATTATTTTTATAATAAAAGAATCTATATGCTGATACTAAAATATCTGTATTTTCCCCGGACTTAGCTAAGGCTTGATGAATATATTTTTCGGATTCTGAGGTATTTTCCCAGGTTTGTGCCGCCAAGAGTAATAATTTTTTGACATCTTCGGGTACTTGAAACCACGAGTATTGATTACCATCAAGCATAATCATCTCCTTTGATGGGGAAGAGGGAGTCAGAATTTTACCGCTCCCTATAGGTACTATTTGTTTGTGAGTCTGGGCTGAGGTTTGCTTCTTCTTTCTTGAAGGGAAGATGCTCCCCTCGGCTTTGATGTTGGGTACACAGATGAATACCAATGCTAGGCGGGGTTGTATGTGAGAATGTACACTAATGTGAACAGAACAATCCAAATAATATCTACGAAGTGCCAGTAAATTTCTGCCATTTCGATGCCAGTATGTTTGGTAGCAGAGTAATGACCAGGACGACGCGATCGCCACACAACACCTAATATCAATAATATGCCTATCAACACGTGCAAACCGTGAAAGCCTGTCATGATATAAAAGCAGTTGGCGAAAACGTTGGTAGTCAGTCCATAGCCTAAACTCATGTACTCATAAACCTGACCAGCTAAGAAAATCGCCCCCATCAGTGCGGTGACAAGATACCAAAACCGCATTCCCCAAACATTATTCTTTTTAATCGCTACATCACCTAAATGAATGACGAAACTACTAGATATCAGAATAATGGTGTTAATGGCGGGTAAAAATAGTTCTACCTCTGTTCCCTCTGGAGGCCAAACTTCTGTAATACCTCTAAAGAATAAATAAGTCGCAAAAAAACCGCCAAACATCAGGGATTCAGAAATCAGAAAGGTTAAAAGTCCCCAGACTCGTAAATCTGGATGATGCTCCTCATGGTGTTCAGTTGTCGCTATGGTCATGTTGTTTACCCTCTAAATCTCTAAACTTTTAAGTGGCGGGACAATAATCATGTTTTTGTGAAGGGCGGGCTAGAAGCCCACCCTACTTAGTGTGGTCACGCCGCTACTAAGTTAAAGCCAATACTTAGGCGCTAACTTCTGGTGTACCCATAGGTTGGGATTCACTATGGCCATAGTCGTAAGGGCCATGAGTCACAACGGGTAATTCTTCCCAGTTTTCAATTATGGGCGGTGAACTGGTTGTCCACTCTAAACTCAAAGCTTGCCAAGGATTATCACCTGCTAATTCCCCTTGACTCCAACTGTGAATAATGTTAATAGTGAAGGGTATAACTGAGATGCCTAAGACAAATGCACCAAAGGTGCAAAGTTGATTCAGGTTAATAAATTGGGGGTCGTACATGGCTACCCGGCGGGGCATACCTTGCAAGCCCAATTCATGCATGGGTAAGAAGGTTAAGTTAGTGCCGATGAAGGTGAGCGCAAAGTGAATGCGTCCCCAGGTTTCATTCAGCTTACGTCCGGTCATTTTGGGGAACCAGTGATAAATACCGGCATAGATGCCAAATACGGAACCACCAAAGAGGACGTAGTGGAAATGTCCCACTACATAATAGGTATCGTGGACGTGAATATCAAAGGGGGCGGTTCCCATTGTCACACCGCTTAAGCCACCCATGACAAACATGGATAATAGGCCAATGGCGAAAAGCATGGCACTGGTAAAGCGAATTTTACCACCCCACAGGGTGGCAACCCAGGCGAAAATCTTCACGCCAGTGGGTACGGCGACGATGAGGGTGGAGATGGTGAAGAATATCCGCATCCAACCGGGTGTACCACTGGTAAACATATGGTGTACCCAAACGAACAAACCCACGACGCAAATGGCTACGCTAGAGTAGGCGATCGCTTTATAACCAAAAATCGGCTTCCGGGCATGAACTGGTACTACTTCGGACATGATACCGAAGATGGGCAGAATCATTAAGTATACTGCCGGGTGGGAATAGAACCAGAACAAATGTTGGTAAATAACAACGTTACCGCCTGCATCGGGTTTAAAGAAGGATGTGCCAAAGTTGAGGTCAAATAATAACAGCACTAAACCCGCCGCTAATACAGGGGTGGAAAGTAAGGCTAAGACAGAAGTTGCTAGGATAGCCCAGCAAAACAAGGGTAGTTGATCCCATTTCATGGAGGGAACTTTCATCATCAGGATGGTAATGACAAAGTTCACCGAACCCAAAATTGAGGAGGTTCCTACTAAAACAATGGCCAGGATCCACAGAGTCTGGGCCATGGGTGCTGTTACTAGGCTCAATGGTGGGTAAGCTGTCCAACCAGATTGGGAACCACCGAAGATAAAACTAGCTACAACTAGTAATCCCGCTACTGGGTTCAACCAAAAGGCGATCGCGTTCAGCTTGGGGAAGGCCATATCTCTAGCACCCAGCATTAGGGGAATGAGATAATTTCCAAATCCCCCAATGGCGCTCGGAACAATCCACAGGAAGATCATGATTGTCCCGTGGTTGGTCATGAAGGCGTTATACAAATTGGGATCGAGGAAGTCTGATTGTGGGGTTGCTAGTTCTACACGCAGCGCCACCGCCATCAGTCCACCAATTAGATAGAATACAAATGCTGTCACTAGGTATTGGATACCAATCACTTTGTGGTCAACATTAAATGTAAAGTAGTCTTGCCATTTCCACGCCTGGGGATGGTTATTTGCTTTATTTCCTGCGGTTGGCGTGTTCCGGGGAAGTTCTGCCTGTGTCATAAGTTATTTTGCGACAATTTATTTTTGTCTTGAGAATGACTATTTCTGATAGGGTGGCGTTAGCCATAGTTGCGCCGTGGTGGCTGCACTCATCCCTAAGTTATGAACATGGGGAGCTAGAAATTCTGATGTTGATAACTCCGCTGGATTGACTGCAACGGCTTGGTTGAGGTTTTCCTTTTGCGCTATCTGGCTTTGTGCTAACCAGCTATCAAATTCTTCTGGTGTATGGACTATGACTTGTGTCCGCATGGAACCGTGATAACCACCACACAATTCTGCACAAACTACCGGATAGGTTCCTGGTTTGGTGGCGACGAATCGCAGTTGGGTGGCGATACCTGGAAGCGCGTCTTGTTTTAACCGGAATTGTGGTACCCAAAATGAGTGAATGACATCTATTGCGGATAGGTTCAGTTGTACATCAGCACCCACGGGAACGTGTAACTCTCCGGCGCTAATTCCACTGTTGGGATAGTTAAATATCCAGGCGTACTGCATCCCCTGGACATCAACCACTAAATCTGCTTGTTTCCCCTGGGAGTGGGGTGACGCACCAATCCCAATGTTTCCGCTGGTTGTCTCATCAAGGGTGGCTGCTATGGCTACGCCATGGGTATGACTCCCCGGCTCAAATCCACCCATTTGATTGTAAACATCTACACTGTAAATGCCTAAACCAATGACAATGACTGCGGGGATGGCTGTCCAAAAAATTTCTAAGGGAACGTTTCCTTCTATGGCTAGACCATCGCTATCATCACCCGGACGGCGACGATACTTGACTAAAAAAATCAGAATGGTTCCTTCTACAATGAGGAACAGTGCGATCGCAATGGTAAACATGACGTTGAAAAATCCGTCTACCAAAGGCGCTTGTTCAGATGCTTGTACTGGCAATAAATTGTGATTATGTCCGAGCCAAATACTGATGGCTGTGACTAATACTCCAGCAACTAGAGTCCATAGTGAAACAGGAACTTTTTGCATATATGCTACCTGCTCTTGCAGCTGTAATTAAAGGTGTGATTTTCTGGAAACTTAGATGTAGGAGATTGTGATTCTAGACAATAATTTCTTTGCTCCCAGTTGATCGCATCCTGCGCTTTTGATGTATCACCCTAGCCAAAGAAGATAATGTATTTTTTTTATCTTGATCATATTCTTGGCTACTGATTTTTACATTTCCACAGGTCAGCGTTTTTTGTTTTCACTTATTAACTTTCTATCTTACTCTCATCAAAAGTGGGGGAATTTTCCAGATAATTTCATATCCTTCCCCCACAAAGTTAATACTATCTTGAAAGTCCTCTGATACCAGATGTCTCTACTTACATAAAAACTTAGGTACTCTCAGATCATGCCCTTAGTCTTAATATTGTGTAGACTAATTGAATAGCAAGTATGAAGTTTATCAATTACAATTTAAGATTTACAATTCTGTTTACTGTGAACTTTTTTGTGGTGACAGTAAGTCTTGATTATTCCCCTCTATTTACCTTGCTTTGTGCTTGATTTCCAGAGTACCCTTGATGACGGACATAACTTAGCTGCAAATCCTGAAACTTTACTTGTCTAATACAGCATGGGTGTAGCAATTCTTGGGACATATGCGCGCACAAGCTTCACAACCAACACAGTTTTCCGGGTGGGCTACAACCATGACTTTGCGCTCAATTTCATCATCATCTTCATCTTCTACAAATTCGCCATCTTCGTTGAGAGCTTTCAAGCTCAATACATTGTGACCACATATCTTAAAGCATCTGCCACAACCTATACATTTTCCTTGGTCAATTTCCTGGGCAAATTTAGGTGTCCAGGTATTACCTCCAAATGTCAATCCTGTTACTGTTGCCATGAATAAACCTTTAGGAATCTCTCTCTACTTTAATCACCATCCTAACCTAATCTTAGGGTATTTTTTTAGTTTAAATGACTATTTATTCTTGAATTAAATTTTGATGACTTTTTACATATTCTTTGAGATATTTATTTAGATTACCTGTCAAATGCCATTTATTCTCAATAAATGTTTGTGGCTATAATACTCAGTTAGTGATTTTATATAAAATGTATTTTATAGGTTGTAGATGCTGCTATTTAGCTAAATATATAATATTGCACTATCAAACATTGTCTTGTCATATATAAATAATTACCGTTGATATATGCTGCAAATTCAATTCTTGATAAAAATAATGAGATTTTTTTCTTTTATAGGGAGAAAACATACATCCTTGATAGTATTTAGAGTTACAAGCTATTTGTTAATGGGGGACATGAAGAAAAAATTACTTTGTTATATATCAAATCAAAATGGCGAAATGATTATGGTTATAGCTAGTCTTTACAGATAGAAAATATTTACCGGTTTATTAACTCATGGGAAAACTGTATATTTAGGAACAGCACATTTGTATACTTTAAATATTAAAATTATTAATAAAGTAACTCCCATCTGGTAATCAAATCTATGTTTATCCAAAAATTTTGGGTCAAGTGATAATTCAACGGATAGCAAGTTCCAGATAGTTTTACGTGAACTATTAAGAAATATACACCGGCTCATTATGAACAAAAACCTCTGATTATTTATGAAATTTATAGTTAATAAAGAAGTAATAAAAGGGTATTTTTAAGAGTCTGAAATACCTGTGTAATGAAAATATGGATGTGGGGACTTATTACAGGTAATAGAGATATTCTGGGCTGGAAATATGGTTTCCTATCCAGTGAAAAATACTGAATAAATATCCAGCAGAGACTTGAGCAAAACATCTCGACGATTAGAGTGGGAAGACAGCACTATAGCCGTATGCCTTATACAATTCCTAACAACAATTGCCTGGGATGTGACAACTGCCGCCCCCAATGTCCTACGGGTGCAATTAAAATGGAGAAAGATGAATATTGGATTGATCCTAGTCTTTGTAATAACTGTGAAGGTTATTATCCTGAGCCGCAATGTGTCATAGCCTGTCCCACTAATTCACCCATACCTTGGCAAGCAAAAAAAGGCAGATGTAAGGTGGAACCAAGAGATGCACCTAGCCCGGATTTATTTGCCAACGGTCAAAATAATCCATTTGCTTCGGCTATTGTGATTTGGGAAGCTTGTAATGTCTTGGCACAAAGGACATCCTTAAATTGGCTGGATGAAGACGGTTATGTGTCTTATGGACGAAAAGTGAAACAAGGACGGGGTGCGATCGCATTTCATCTCCAAGATCCATTTACCGGAAGCGATATAACTGACTTAGGAGCAATTGCAGCACTTGATATTAGATCGGCTTGCATTCACCTGATCTTTGCTGCCTATGCTACATCCTTAGAGCAACCTTGGCAAGAAGAATTTGCGATCGATGAACGCCAAATTGAGAAATATTTAGGCTTAGAGAAGCGTAAAGACTTGAACAAAAATGCCAAGCTAGCTTTAATCAAGAATATTGTACAGCAAGCTTGTTCATTGATGATTTGTATTGATTGGCCTCAACAAGGAAGCATCCCCGGCTTTTCAGTCAAACAGAGCCGTTTATGGCATTTAATCAATGTTCAACATCATTTTCAAGAAGATAAATTGGGGTGTAAATATTTAATTGGACTAACTTTTAAAGTAAAAGCCGGGATATGGGCGCAGTATTTCTTAAACAAACAAGCCTGTAAGGAGCGAACTGCATTTTATCAATATGGCAGTTTGCCTAAAACATTATTAACTACCGTGATGAGTATTTGGCAGCAGCACGAAGGCGCAGTAAGACTAATGCTGTGGTTGCTGTTTAAAACCAAAATGGGTAGAGAACAAAGGATCACCATTCCCACATTATTACGTATTGCTTACGGTGAAGAAAAGGTTACCATGGCCTCTAGACAACGGGAGGAACGCAAACGCTTATTAAGAACATTTGAAAGTGATTTAGAAATTCTCAACCACCATGGGATTAAAGCGATTTTTGATCCAGTAACTTACCCCTTAGAAATTCAACCTTTGTGGGCGAAGTTAATGGATGTTCCCGAAGATCCAGAGGAAGCCTTAGAATTTTGGATGAATGACGCTGCTGGAAACACCCGCCTCACTGATTCAGCACCCCGTGGTAAGTGGAATCTGCTGATGAATGCGCGGATTTTAGCGTTTGAACTACCCCCAGAATGGAAACAGAAAATTTCTGAATCACAAAAAAAGCCCCGGACAACTGTCAAAAGCAGACGCAAGACTAAAACCACCACAGATTTACTCGGGGCGGATATTTTACAGGCGCGGAAAAATTTGCAACTTTCCCAAAGGGAGTTAGCAAGGCTAACAGGTAAAAGCCAAAGTTGGATTCGTGATCTAGAAAATGGTCGTTTGAAAGCTAAGGTAGAAGACCAAGTGATATTACGGAACGTGCTAAATATTACTTAGAAATCAGTCCCGGAAAATAAACGAAAAACCACAAAAGTGTTTATTTACATCAATTTTACCCACCCAGGGTTAAGCTTGGATGGGTAAAAATCCTCAATGCAGTGAATGTTTTTTACTAGCTTTCAGTAAAATCAGCATCAATCACATCCTCACCGCCACGAGGGGGAGTGGAACCAGCATCTTGAGGTGCAGCACCAGCAGCATCACCACCTGCTTGCTGATAGATGTTGCTACCTACCGCAAACAATGCTTGTTGTAGTTCCGGTGTCAGCTTCTTAATTTGCTCGTCATCTTCCTTAGCAACAGCTTCACGGAGGTCTTTAACTAAACCTTCGACCTTGGTTTTGTCAGCTTCAGGAACTTTATCACCTAGTTCTTGCAACTGCTTTTCAGCTTGGTACGCCAAAGAATCAGCTTGGTTCTTCCGTTCAATGGTCTCACGACGTTCCTTGTCAGCAGCAGCGTTTTGTTCTGCTTCTCTCACCATGCGGTCAACATCGGATTTATCTAAAGTAGAAGCGCCAGTAATGCTGATAGACTGTTCCTTACCAGTACCTTTGTCCTTAGCGGTTACATTGAGGATACCGTTAGCATCAATATCAAAGGTAACTTCAATTTGTGGTACGCCCCGTGGTGCGGGGGGAATACCATCAAGTCTGAAGGTTCCTAAGCTCTTGTTATCATTTGAAAACTCCCGTTCACCTTGAAGAACGTGAATTTCTACATTGGTTTGTCCATCCACTGCAGTAGAGAAGACTTCGGATTTCTTGGTGGGGATTGTGGTGTTCCGGGGGATAATTTTAGTCATGACACCGCCCAAAGTTTCTACACCCAAAGACAGTGGGGAGACATCTAATAGCAATATACCTGTAACATCGCCCGCTAGCACACCCGCTTGAATAGCAGCACCAACTGCTACCACCTCATCAGGGTTAACGCTTTGGTTGGGTTCCTTACCTAATACTTGCTTTACTATCTGCTGTACAGCTGGAATGCGGGTAGAACCACCAACTAGTACAACTTCATTAATATCGCTTCTGCTTAATTTAGCATCCCGAATTGCGTTTTCTACAGGGATGCGGCAACGGTCGATTAGGTCTGAGCAGAGTTCTTCAAATTTAGCACGGGTGAGGGTTGTATCCAGGTGCTTGGGTCCAGTCTGGGTAGCAGTGATAAATGGTAAATTTATTTCCGCTTGAGAAACGCTAGAAAGCTCAATTTTGGCTTTTTCTGCGGCTTCGGTCAAACGTTGTAAAGCTTGTTTATCTTGACGTAGGTCAATTCCTTCTTCTCTTTTGAATTGTTCGGCTAAGAAGTCAACGATTTTCTTATCGAAATCATCGCCACCCAGGTGAGTATCGCCGGAGGTAGCCAGAACTTCAAATACTCCATCACCTACTTCTAGAATGGATACGTCGAAGGTACCACCACCAAGGTCAAATACCAAAATGGTTTCGTTGCTCTTCTTATCAAAACCATAAGCTAGAGAAGCTGCTGTAGGTTCGTTAATAATTCGGAGGACTTCAATACCTGCTATTTTACCAGCGTCTTTTGTGGCTTGTCGCTGGGAGTCGTTAAAGTATGCTGGAACAGTGATGACAGCTTGGGTGACGGTTTCGCCTAGGTATTTGCTAGCGTCTTCAACGAGTTTGCGAAGTACTTTGGCGGAAATTTCTTCGGGGGCAAAGGGTTTACCAGCTATGGGACAATCTAGCTTAACATTACCGTTGCTGCTGAGGACTTTATAAGAAACTTCTGTAGACTCGTTACCAACTTCGTCATAGCGTCTTCCAATGAAGCGTTTGACTGAGTAAAAGGTATTATCAGGGTTCATTACCCCCTGACGCTTGGCGATTTGACCAACTAAGTTATCGCCATTTTTGGCAAATGCTACTACTGAGGGTGTTGTGCGAAAACCTTCTGCGTTAGCAATAACTGTGGGTTTACCACCTTCCATTACTGCGACGCATGAGTTTGTTGTACCTAAGTCAATTCCAACTACTTTTGCCATTGTAACTTTTGGCTCCGTATAACTACAAATGAATGGGAATATAAGGGACTAAGTTTTGAACCAACGGGTTAAAAAATAGTCATTTCATGATTAACAACCTTTAATTAGGCTTTCCTGGGGTGAAAAACCCAAGTTATCCTGATATATATACTGGGAAGTTCAGTTATGACCAGTCAGTGCAGGACGGTTTTCCGAACCTGGAACTAGACGGTTAATTTTAAAGGATGTATTTAGTGCGTTCATTGAGAGATTTGCTTTCACTCTGTCTAATGTATGAGAATTAATACTTTCAGCAATTAGGGTGAACCGTAATCTCAAAGTCGTGTTTGCCGTCTTTAGGTGTTATAAACTCTAGATGGATTGAAAATCAATGCTCAAATAACACCGCCATATACTCAAGAACACTGTTAAATTAAAGTTCTCCTCTGAGTCTCTATCTGGTAATACGTAAGTGTTAATATACTCACTTGCTAGATGATATTTACCAATCAGCGGTAAAATACTAGTCTAAATTAGTTGACAAAGCCAATCTCAGCACTACATCTGGAGTGAAAACCAAAGGTACTTAAACAACCTTAAATGTCTCATTTTCACAACTTAAAATTATATGGTTACACTATCTCCTAGTTTAAAAGCTAAACTCTCTGAACCCTTGAAAATCGGTTCTTTCGAGGTGAAGAGTCGAGTTCTACAGTCGCCTTTATCGGGCGTGACAGATATGGTATTTCGTCGTCTGGTGCGTCGCTACGCGCCAGATTCAATGTTGTATACAGAAATGGTCAATGCTACGGGTTTACACTATGTCAAAGAGTTACCCAAAATTATGGAGGTAGACCCGCGGGAACGACCCATCAGTATTCAGTTATTTGACTGTCGCCCTGATTTTTTAGCAGAAGCAGCTATTAAAGCGGTTGCGGAAGGTGCAGATACTGTGGATATTAATATGGGTTGCCCAGTCAATAAAATTACTAAAAATGGCGGTGGTTCATCTTTATTGCGTCAACCGGAAGTAGCGGAGGCTATTGTGCGGGAAGTGGTGAAGGCTATAGATGTACCAGTGACTGTTAAAACCCGCATTGGCTGGAATGACAAAGAAATTACCATTCTTGACTTTGCCAAGCGTATGGAAGATGCTGGGGCGCAAATGATTACAGTACATGGACGTACCCGCGCTCAAGGTTACAATGGTAATGCCCGTTGGGAATGGATAGCCCGTGTTAAGGAGGTGCTTTCTATTCCGGTCATTGGTAATGGGGATATTTTTTCTGTGGAGGCGGCGGTAAGATGTTTGGAGCAAACTGGCGCTGATGGTGTGATGTGTTCTCGTGGGACTTTGGGTTATCCTTTTTTGGTGGGAGAAATTGATCATTTCTTGAAAACCGGGGAAATACTACCACACCCAAGCCCAATTCAGCGCTTGGAATGTGCCAGAGATCATTTACAGGCATTATGGGAATATAAAGGCGATCGCGGTGTACGTCAAGCGCGAAAGCACATGACTTGGTATGCTAAAGGTTTTGTCGGTGCGCCTGAGTTGCGGGGACAGTTAAGTGTAATTGAAACGGTGCAGCAAGGTTTGGATTTAATTGACCAGGGAATTGAGCAGTTACATCATAGTTTTGAACCGATGGAGGAATCAACTAATTTTCAAGTTGCTTAATCCAATAAGTAAAACTCTTGTGTTGCGGGCATCTTGCCCGCTCTTGGTGTACGATAATCAGTATCTAACAGCAGAGAATATAATCAGATTTTTGAATTTTAGAACCTTTCATACTCCTTAACATTAATTCATCGCGGTACTGCCAAACTTTAAAGATTTTTTCTCTACCATCGAAAAAAGTTTCTACATCTATTTCATAAAAATCATTTACCTTTTTCAGTTTTAAACCCATCAGATTTAAGAGTTGGCTAAGTATCTTTATCGGTGAAATAATGCCCTTTCCCTTGATGAAATCAATGCCTAGTAATCTTTTTATGTGTTTACTATGCTGTAAGACGATATCCTTGAGCAACAGTAAATCAGCATCATGTTCTGTAAATTTTCTTTCTGGTTCTAAAAATTCTGGCATTCCTAACCCCTTCATAGCTTCAACTTTACAGGTATAAGTCTTTAAATCTGGCAGAAAAACTTTACCATCACCCCAGAATAATTGTTGATGCCATTCTTGCTGATCTCTAACATGAAAATACTCGCTGTCATGGGTAAGATAATAGTGGAGGAGTAATTGGTAATAATACCCTTTATCGTCCCGCAACTTTAACAAAGGAGTAACTGCAATGCCATATTTTTGTCTCAGGGTATATTTGTCAATTTGGTGACGTTCTAATTCTGAAAGAGAAGGTTTATTTAATAGTTGTTCATACTCTAGATAATTAATGTTTCGCGCTGTGGTTACAGCGGTAGCAGCTAATAATTGATGCCGCTGCTTAATTTCTCTAATTTCGCATTTGATATCTTTAGCTTTTTGACGCTTTTGTGTCCAATCTCTTTGCACTTTAACGATTTCTAAAACTAGTCTTTTGCGGGTTTCTATGTCCTGGGAATCTGTGGACAAAAATGCCAGGCGTAAATCTCTAACAATGTTATTATGTACAGCATTACTTCGTAACCAAACTTGATGTCCATCTGCTATTAAACCATCTTGCATTGATTGGCGATATAGACGAATGGAAGCATTGACCCTAGCGGATAACTTTGACCAAGTACGCAAATGCATTGGGTCATACACTAATGGCAAATCTATATTGATTTTATGTAACGGACTGAGTAAGGCTAAGTTTTCTTGTTGATTTTCTTGATACCAATCAGATAGTAGTCGATAATTTGTACTACCACTACCAATTAAGCCGATACCTCGCTTGGCACACCAAACGATTCGTGGTACATTATCTCGTACTCTTGCTAATGCTTGTCGTGCTTCTGCGTCAGGAATTACCCCTTGAAAAATACCATAAACTCGGTCGAAGTGTTGAACATCAATACTGATTCCTGTACCAAGGCTGGGAGTAACGAAAATGGCATCATATTCAGGAATTTTTTGATTGATATTGCCTACAAAGTCAACTGCTGCATGGCCAGGTGTGCTGGTTGTGCGACTACTGATTACTAGGGATTTAGGGAATTGCTGTCTTAATTTCTCTAATCTTTCTTTAAGGTAGCCTTCAATGGTTTCACAACTATAACGCCCAGAGCGACTATCAGTTGTAACGTAACATTTACGCCCTGCTATTAAATCCAATTCTAGTTGGTGAATTAGTGGTGTGGGGTTAGGAGAGTCATAAAAAGTTACATCCCAGCCGCCCCGGGGTTTCCATTTATTCACTAGTACCCAAGGGGTTAATTTAATTCCTGATAGTCCTTGCAAATATTCTAATGATACATCTGATAAGTCAGCATCTTGGGCAATGACTAACCCTTCTGTGGTCAAGACTGTAGAAATTAGCTGTTGGAATAATTTTAAAATCTTTACTCGTTTATGTTTACAAGTATTACTGTTGAGGAGATGCCACAAAGACTGTTCTACTTCATCTAAAATTAATATTGCTCCTCCCCATTCTTGGGGGTTGAGCTTCCAAATTGAATCAACACATAAACCGCAGGATTTAGGTTTTTTCCAGGACTGGCTGACCAGGGGTAAATTTTGATCTGATCCCATAACAAAGTCGCTATCATTATAGCCCCATTCAATACCAATTTTTTCACACAAAAAGCGACCTAGTTGAATTCTGTGAGTAATTAATAATATGGGTCGATTTGAAGTTTTAGCTTGATTAACAATGGCTTGCAGTGCTGTGGTTTTTCCTGTTCCTTTGGCTGATTTTAGTCCCACTAATCCAGATGTGGGATAAGATACTTTTTCTAAGTAAGGACAGTTGAGTGTGACTGTGGCCGGAATGGTTAGATGAGTATGGGGTTTCTTTTGGGCTAAATAAATTTCTAAATCAGTGCTTTGGCGATATACTTTCTCGAAAGCACTTGCACCTTTAGCAACAATTAGATCATCAACACCTTTTTCTTTTCCTGGGAGTTCGATAACTTTGACAGGACATTTTTTCTCTTGGAGTAAACAACCCAGTTGGGAGATGGCGTTATTAATAGCAGCAAGTTTTCTCGGTTGAGTTTCAAAATCAAAACAAATATAAAAGCAGCGCTTTGTCATCGCAAATGCTGCTAAGTCGGGAATCAGCTGACGAGTCGTGACTTTACCAAAGATATCTTTGACAACCCGATAACCGCTGGTAATTCCCGGAATGGCGATCGCAGGGTATCCTTGTGTTAATAATGCTGCTGCTTTTTTCGCACCTTCGCAGATGATTACAGGTAAGTTTTGTGTCCTGACCCATTGCCAAAACCCTTGAGCTGCCCCATCAGCATCAACATTGACACTGCTAGGTATGGCTATATTATACCGTTGAGAGACTTCCTGCCAAATTTTTAATGTTACCCGCAGACAAAATACCCGTGTTGGTGTGCTGGGTGGATGTTCGTACTTGATGGATTTGCCATTCTGATTCATTCGGGGTTGGTTGGGTTTAAAACATCCCCATTCCATTGGTTCCCAATTATTCAGAGGATCTACACCAGAACACCACCAACCGCCAGCGGTAACGTGATGGTAACGATGTAACCAATTATTCTTAACTCTGCCAGTGTTTGTGCGGGGAATATCCTCAGAAATTAGCAGATAATCATAAGGTGATGCGTCCTGGAGAGATTTAAAATTTAGTTTTACTATATGTAAATCTATACTACTGTTCTTGACTAATTCCTCAAGGTGTTGGGTGTCTAAATATTGCAGATGCATGGGAAGAACCTTGAACGGAATACGATGGATTTAAAACTTACCATGTATTTGCCGGTTTTTTATGGGAGAAATCACGTTGTTTATATGGTACTTTTTTACTTCGTTTTAAGGAATACATCGGTTAGTTATCAAGTTCCTGATTCTGTGAGACTATGTTGCTCAAGTAATAAGCTTGTATTGTAAGATTTGCTGGTGATTAATTTTAATTTTTCAGTAAATTTCCGTTTTTTTAAAACCCTCAGGGTAGGTTTAGCGATTGCCTTTGGCACTAGGCTATGGCTACGCCACGGAAGCTATTACGCAATCGCTTTAAGTTTTGTTATTCCTGCATAGTAGTAACTTTGTATTCCCCGGCCTTTTCCTGCTGGTCTGGTATGGGTGTAGTTTCTGGAACTACTGATGGCACGGCGGGAGTTGATTCATCTGTTGGCGTTACCTCTGGCTGTTCTGCTGCTGGAGGCTCAGATTTTGGGTTTTCTGGTTCTTCAAGCGGCGCGGGGACTATCTCAGGTTGTGTTTCTGATGCAGGTGGCTCAATAATCTCTGGTAGTGTCGGGGGTAAGCTGGGTGACGGTTCGACAAGTTCCTGAGATTGTGGTGTTTCTGGTGGTTCTGCTTTTTCTGGTTCTACAGGTTCTTGTGATTCGGTTGTAGGTGTTTCTGGAAGTTGAGTTTGAGGAATGGGCTGTGGTGAGGGTATTTTGTCAATAGCAGGAGTAGGTATAGGTTCAGTGGCTGGTGTTTTAGCTGTGTAATTGGGGTCTACAATGCTCCGCGCCTCATCTGCTGACAATTCTCCTGTGACAATTCTCGAAAGTGTGTCTTTACCCTTGGGCTGGTAATTAATGAGTCTGGCTGTGGTATTAAAGGCATTTTTGAGAGGATTTCCTTGATTATCTAGAAATTCTAGTTTTACCCAGTTTTTACCAGGTTTGAAGCCTTTGAGGTAAATAGGTTGCCAGCGATCCAAAATGAAGCTTTCATTGTTAATTGTGCAACGGATGCGCCAATCGCTGATGGTATTGTTAGGGTTTTCCTCGGCCACAAGGTGCAGAGGAGCGTTAGTTAAGTAAAAGTCCAGTAAAATCGGTTCTGCTCCGTAAGTGCCTTGAGGACGGCTGTAGGTGAGGACGGGCAGAGTAGGATCAGGATTATTGTTGTCAGTTTTGGTGAAAATATGAAATGTGGTCTGGGCATAAGCACCTTCATTTTTAAAGCTTTCGTGCCAAGGCCGAGAAGCAAAGACGCGCAGGGTATGTGTACCTGGAGAGAGGTCTGCTAAAATTAGAGGTTGATTCGGGTCGTAAATGGGTATGTAAGGTTGATTATCCACAATTACATGTAGATGGGGACCTAGTTCTAATTGGGAATCTTTAAATATGGGTATGTCCTGGGTCTGAAAGCTGACTGTGAGTGTATTGTCTTGAATAACTTCGTCAGGTTGAGGAGTCAGTATTTTGACTTGGGGTCGATAATTTTCTAAGCTCGGGCGTAGTTCTTGGATAACCTGTGGTGGCGACACCTCGGAAAATTGTCGAGAAATCTGAGCAATTTTCTGGGGTGTATTTATTTGGCTCACAGGTACTTCTTGGCTACGGACTTTTTCAGTACAGCTAGTTAAACTGAACACCAATACTAAGGTAATCAGCCACTTAAAAATAGTAAATCTCCGGGAGGATATTTGATAGAAAACCTTTGTTGGCAATGATTTCATGCATTTGATCCTAGTGGTGGTCGTCAGTAAGTGACTATGTTATTTTGGCTTAAATTGTGCATCGGATACCATAGCCCAAAAGATGATATTTTTACGGCACCAACTCATGTTTTCCGGAAACCTTCTCAGATAACTGGAAAATGGTTAGTATTTTTATATTTTTACTGTAGCAATTGAAACATAAAACAATATAATATCAACTCGTATTACCACATGAATTGAGTTAAACCATAAATTTTAGTAATTGTTACTCTTTGTAAATAAAATGGACAATCCCTTGACTTTTCGCGCAAAACTATGAAGATACAAAGCTTATAAGACAATTGTTTGAGGGAGTTTGAATTATTGTTAAAATGTGTTTAACAATGCACCAGTAATGACTCTATAATTCAACAGAAACAAACTTCCACATAGAGTCTTCATCACTGCTCCAGGAATGTCTGTAGTTTGCGACTAGGTTAACTTTGTGGTAATTATGATTCCTCATTCCTTATCAAGAGAGGAGGTCGAATGACGATTAGTCCTCCGGAGCGAGAGGAAAAAAAGGCAAGAGTCATAGTCGATAAAGATCCGGTTCCTACCTCATTTGAAAAATGGGCAAAGCCAGGACACTTCGACAGATCCTTAGCCAAAGGACCCAAAACCACCACATGGATTTGGAACCTTCACGCCCTCGCCCATGACTTTGATACACATACAAGCGATCTAGAAGACATTTCCCGCAAGATATTCGCAGCCCACTTCGGCCATCTAGCCGTAGTAGCGATTTGGTTAAGCGGGATGTTATTCCACGGCGCTAAATTCTCGAATTACGAAGCTTGGTTAAGCGATCCATTAAATGTGAGTCCTAGCGCTCAAGTCGTTTGGCCAATTGTGGGACAAGACATTTTAAATGGTGATGTGGGCGGCGGATTCCGCGGTATTCAAATCACCTCAGGCTTGTTCCAAGTATGGCGCGGCTGGGGTATTACCAGCTCATTCCAGCTTTATGTAACAGCTATTGGCGGTTTGGTACTAGCAGGCTTGTTCTTATTTGCTGGTTGGTTCCATTACCACAAGCGTGCTCCCAAACTGGAATGGTTCCAGAATGTAGAGTCAATGCTGAATCATCACTTGGCAGTATTGCTAGGTTGTGGTTCCTTGGGATGGACAGGACACTTAATACACGTGTCAGCACCAGTAAACAAACTCTTGGATGCAGGTGTCGCTGCTAAAGATATACCCTTGCCCCATGAGTTCATTCTGAACAAAGACCTGTTGATAGATTTGTATCCCAGCTTTGCTAATGGGTTAACACCATTCTTCACCTTGAACTGGGGTGAGTATGCTGACTTCCTGACGTTCAAGGGCGGTCTAAACCCGGTTACAGGCGGCTTGTGGATGACAGATATTGCCCATCACCATTTGGCGATCGCAGTTCTGTTCATTATTGCTGGTCATATGTACCGTACCAACTGGGGTATAGGACACAGCATCAAAGAAATCCTGGAAAACCATAAAGGTCCATTCACAGGTGAAGGCCATAAAGGTCTGTACGAAAATCTGACCACATCTTGGCACGCTCAGTTAGCAACTAACCTTGCTTTCTTGGGTTCACTGACCATCATCATTGCTCACCACATGTACGCAATGCCCCCGTATCCGTACTTGGCAACGGACTACGCTACGCAATTGTGTATATTCACCCACCATATGTGGATAGGTGGCTTCCTGATCGTCGGTGGTGCCGCTCACGCTGCTATTTTCATGGTGCGTGATTACGATCCCGTTGTGAACCAAAACAACGTGTTAGATCGGGTGATTCGTCACCGGGATGCTATTATCTCTCACCTGAACTGGGTGTGTATTTTCCTAGGCTTCCACAGCTTTGGACTGTACATCCACAACGATACAATGCGTGCCTTGGGTCGTCCTCAAGACATGTTCTCCGACACGGCAATTCAGTTACAGCCAGTATTTGCTCAGTGGGTGCAAAACCTGCACACATTGGCTCCTGGTGGTACTGCTCCTAATGCCTTAGAACCAGTTAGCTATGCCTTTGGCGGCGGTATTCTGGCGGTAGGCGGTAAAGTGGCAATGATGCCCATTGCTTTGGGTACAGCGGACTTTTTAGTTCACCACATCCACGCCTTCACCATTCACGTCACCGTCCTGATTCTGCTCAAGGGTGTACTGTTTGCCCGTAGTTCTCGTCTGATTCCAGATAAGGCTAACTTGGGCTTCCGCTTCCCTTGCGACGGTCCAGGTCGTGGCGGTACCTGTCAAGTATCTGGTTGGGACCACGTGTTCCTCGGATTATTCTGGATGTATAACTCCCTATCGATTGTGATCTTCCACTTCAGCTGGAAAATGCAATCAGATGTCTGGGGTACAGTAGATGCAGCAGGTAATGTGTCTCACATTACTGGTGGTAACTTTGCCCAAAGTGCTATCACCATTAATGGCTGGCTACGTGATTTCTTGTGGGCACAAGCAACACAAGTAATCAACTCCTACGGCAGTGCTTTATCTGCTTATGGTCTACTATTCCTAGGCGCTCACTTTGTCTGGGCATTCAGCTTAATGTTCCTGTTCAGTGGTCGCGGCTACTGGCAAGAACTAATTGAGTCCATTGTTTGGGCACATAATAAACTGAAAGTAGCACCAGCAATTCAGCCTCGCGCCCTGAGCATCATTCAGGGTCGGGCTGTAGGTGTAGCTCACTACCTCTTAGGAGGAATTGTGACAACCTGGGCATTCTTCCACGCACACATCCTTTCAGTAGGGTAGTAATTCACTTAATGAGTGCTGGGGGCTGAGTGCTGGGGGCTGAGGAGTTAATTCAAGCTCAAAACCTAGTACTCAAAACTCAGAACTCTAAAAGCTGACACCTGATGGCTAAAGGTCAGAGGATTTATCAAACCTATGGCAACGAAATTTCCAAAATTTAGCCAGGATCTCGCACAGGACCCGACTACGCGTCGGATATGGTATGCGATCGCCACTGGAAACGACTTTGAAAGCCACGATGGCATGACGGAAGAAAATCTTTACCAAAAGATTTTCGCCACTCACTTCGGTCACTTGGCAATCATCTTTCTATGGGCTTCCAGCCTCCTGTTCCACGTAGCCTGGCAAGGTAACTTTGAACAGTGGATTAAAGATCCCCTTCATGTCCGTCCCATCGCCCATGCGATTTGGGACCCCCACTTTGGTGAACCTGCCATTGAAGCATTTACCCAAGGTGGCGCTAGCAATCCAGTAAACATCGCTTACTCTGGTGTTTACCACTGGTGGTATACCATCGGTATGCGGACGAACAGCGAACTGTACACCGGTTCCGTGTTCCTCCTGTTGTTGGCAGCATTATTCTTATTTGCTGGTTGGTTGCACTTACAACCCAAGTTCCGTCCTAGCCTGTCTTGGTTCAAGAGTGCTGAACCCCGTTTGAACCACCACCTAGCTGGTTTATTCGGCGTTAGCTCCTTGGCTTGGGCTGGTCACTTGATTCACGTTGCTATCCCCGAATCTCGCGGACAGCACGTAGGTTGGGATAACTTCTTAACCACCATGCCCCACCCAGCAGGTTTAACACCTTTCTTCACAGGTAACTGGGGTGTTTACGCTCAGAACCCTGACACTGCCAGCCATATTTTTGGTACATCTCAAGGTTCCGGTACAGCGATTCTGACTTTCTTGGGTGGCTTCCATCCTCAAACAGAATCCTTGTGGCTGACCGACATGGCTCACCACCACTTGGCGATCGCAGTTATCTTCATTGTTGCCGGTCATATGTACCGCACTAACTTTGGAATTGGTCACAGCATCAAAGAAATGCTCAATTCCAAATCCGGTTTAATCCCCGGTAGCAAGAGTGAAGGTCAATTCAACCTGCCTCACCAAGGTCTGTACGACACCATCAACAACTCACTGCACTTCCAGCTGTCCTTAGCTTTGGCAGCACTAGGAACCATCACTTCCTTGGTAGCGCAGCATATGTACTCCCTGCCTCCTTACGCTTTCATTGCTAAGGACTACACAACACAGGCAGCACTGTACACCCACCACCAGTATATTGCTGGCTTCTTGATGGTTGGTGCTTTCGCCCACGCCGCCATCTTCTGGGTACGTGACTACGACCCCGAACAAAACAAGGGCAACGTACTCGACCGGATTTTACAGCACAAAGAAGCGATTATCTCTCACCTCAGCTGGGTATCGCTATTCTTAGGCTTCCACACCCTCGGTCTGTATGTACACAACGACGTAGTAGTTGCTTTCGGTACTCCTGAAAAGCAAATCTTGATTGAGCCTGTGTTCGCCCAGTTCATTCAAGCTGCTCACGGTAAAGTACTCTACGGTTTAGATACTCTGTTATCTAACCCCGACAGCATCGCCTACACAGCTTATCCTAACAACGGCAACGTTTGGTTAGGCGGCTGGTTGGATGCCATCAACTCCGGCACTAACTCCCTATTCCTAACAATTGGCCCTGGCGACTTCTTGGTACACCACGCTTTCGCTTTGGCTATTCACACCACCACCCTAGTACTTGTTAAAGGTGCTTTGGATGCTCGTGGTTCTAAGCTGATGCCCGATAAAAAGGACTTCGGCTATGCCTTCCCTTGCGACGGTCCAGGCCGTGGCGGTACTTGCGACATCTCCGCTTGGGACTCCTTCTACCTAGCTATGTTCTGGATGTTAAACACCATTGGTTGGGTAACCTTCTACTGGCACTGGAAACATCTAGGTATTTGGCAAGGTAACGTTGCTCAGTTCAACGAAAACTCCACTTACTTAATGGGCTGGTTCCGTGACTACCTCTGGGCTAACTCCGCTCAGTTGATTAACGGATACAACCCCTACGGCGTGAATAACCTGTCTGTTTGGGCTTGGATGTTCCTGTTTGGTCACCTAGTTTGGGCAACCGGTTTCATGTTCCTCATCTCTTGGAGAGGTTACTGGCAAGAGTTGATTGAAACCCTTGTTTGGGCGCACGAGCGTACTCCTCTAGCTAACTTGGTTCGCTGGAAAGATAAGCCCGTTGCTCTCTCCATCGTTCAAGCTCGCTTGGTAGGTTTAGCTCACTTCACCGTTGGCTATGTTGTTACCTATGCAGCGTTCTTGATTGCCTCTACTGCTGGTAAGTTCGGTTAATTCCGCTACTAGTTTTATAGGTGAGTAATAAAAATCCCCTGCCGTCTGGTGGGGGATTTTTTCTTGCAGTTGAAGTTAAGAGTTCTTTTTCAGACTAAGGAATAATGCTACAATACGCAAACCACCTGACTTATAGATCAGAATTAGAATAGCTTCTTACTAAAAACTAATATGGAAAAGCCGAAATATCCTGTAATTTCTTATAGTCATATTCTTTCTGAACTTTCTGTTAATCGTAAAGATCCTTGTGAAGTTATTCGGGAATTAATATCTAATTCCTATGATGCCAACGCTAGTAATATTGAAATATATCCACTCTTGCAAGAAAAAGGATTCATATATTTTGATGATGGTATAGGGTTACACGAGACACAAGAAACTAATGGTATTACTCCCTATGTAGCTTTTTTCTCAATTGGAAAATCAACAAAAATTCAAGGAGAATCCATTGGTTATAAATGTCAGGGTTCTAAACTTTGTTTTGCATCTAAAAAAATAACTGTCATTACTAGATGTCAAGATGAATTATTGTGGAGATATAAATCAATAGATAATCCTAAAAATAATCTTAATGAAAATTTTGATATCTCTTCTGAATATCATTCGCAACCTTGGGAAATTCTTAATGGAATTTTTCAGAGACCAAAAACTCAAACCAGAAATGTTATTGAGCAATTAAATCAAAACTTCTTCGCGTCTAAATTTAATAAGCAAGGAACAATGATTATTGTTGAAGAATTAGAAGTTGAAAATTTTTCAGCATATTATTCTTCTGACGACTATGGGTCAGATACATGGTCATACTTAAAGCATTATATACGCTTTAATACAAGACATGGTGATATGAGAATACTTAGACCTGATGAAACAGGATTTCCTCAAAGAAGATTAATTTCATTTACTAAAACCCCAGCATATAATGATCAATGTAAAATTTATTTATGGTCTAAAAAAAGAAGCAAATATAGTTTACAAGAGATAAAATCAGGATATCCTTATTTAGACAAACCAGATCAGGCTGAAGAAAGTAAAATTAAAACTCCTTCTCAAATATCAACACTTAATAATGGTAATTTTTCAGCCCGTTATTGTTCTACTTTTAAATACGAAGAAAGAACTTATTGTATAGTTTTAGCAATAGATGGACATCGCAGAGCATTAAATAAATATGAAGAATTAAGTAGAAAAGGTCAAAAAAGATCAGGTATTAGATTGGCAGATCAAAGAGGAGTATTTATCTCATCTGAGGGTGTTAGAATTTGTCCTTGTAATGAAATTTTTGAACATAATTTATTAAAAGAATATCATTTACTAGGTGAAGCTAAAGCTCAATCTCATTATATTTTAATTATTAATGGTAGTTTCGATGTAGTTACAAATAGAAATGCCGTAACAGATTCTTCTAGGCAAATTCTCAAGGATCCTTCATTTGTTGAGAACATTAAAAAATTTTTTGATGAAGCTAAAAGACAACTTCAGGTTTTTCGTGAGTTGATTGAAAGATTAAACAGAGAAAATCAAGAAGAAAAGTTAGAAGCATATACTCAAAAGTTGGGAGTATTAAAAAAAGGTGTTCAAAATAGAAATAGATTCAAGGTTAAAAATATAGACCAATTAAAAGATAAATGGATTATACAGCCAGAAATCGGTGAAGAACATTGGGTAGGGGCATTATATACGATGTTTTCTCATTTAGTGACTGTTGATTCACCTTATGCAAAATTATGGGTACGTCCACTAACTTTTTCTGGTGTTGGTCTTGATAGTATAGCATAGGACTTACGCATTGACAAAAAACATGATCTATGATGGCTAGATCATGCGATCGCTATTAAGATTAGCAAAAATATGCTCACGGACAACAGAAGTAAATAGATTCCTCTGTACTTCATACCAATTGCTAATTATATTTT